>NZ_DATIND010000148.1 GCF_035474595.1 Longimicrobium sp. | reverse complement strand
AAAGTCGCAGCAACAACTACGGGAAGCCTCGCAAACTGCGCGAGGCTGTTCGGCTCGGCAGCCGGTTCCGCTCTGGAGGGCGCCTCCCCCTTTCATCCATCGTGGTCGCGCGAAGCGCGGTGTTCGACTCAGGATGACGTCTCTCGGTGCGTCTGTACTGCACGGTTGATTACCAGAGCTGGTATCGCTGCACAATCGAAGCGGCCCCGGTCGATGGCTCGACCGGGGCCGCTTCGCCATCTCCCGCCGGAAGGTCAGCGGGTGGTGACGACGATGGCGCCGGCGGCGTGGTCGGTGCCCCACCGCTGCGTGGCGTCGATGGCGTCGAAGTAGCGGATCTCGCGGATGGACTCGGCGGGGATGTCCAGCAGCGCGCGGGGGCCGCCCACGCGCATCCCGTCGCGGTACACCACCACCGACGAGCTCGTCTGCACCGACGATACGCCGCGCGCGCCGCGCAGCCACCCCGGCCGCAGCGCGCGGATCAGCTGGTACGCGTCGGGGTCGTGCCGCGAGGCGAATTCCTCGGGCGTCAGCAGGTTGCGGTCGCGGTGCGGGCGCGCGTTCCGCGGGGCCACCTCCACGGCCGGCGAGTGCGTGGTGTCGGTCTGCTGCGCGGCGGAGGGGCCGGCGAACGCGAGCGCGGCCGCGGCGCAGCCCAGGAGCGTGAGGGAGATGGAAGCGCGCATGGCGAGGTCGTAGCTGCTGGCGTGGAAGGAGGGCCGGACGCCCCGGATCGAACGGCCGGCGGCGGAGATGCGGGGCTGGATTGTGGAGACGAATCTAATGTCGCCTTCTCCATCGATCAAGCCACGGAATGGCCCTTCCCGCGCCCGCCCACCCGGAACGACGGAGCCCCGGCGCCTCGGCCGGGGCCCGCGGGCCAACGCGAGGAGACATCCCCGCGGCGCGGCCTAATGCGTGGCGACGAGGATGGCGCCGCCGCCGTGGTCCGTGCCGAACTGCTGCGTGGCCGCCATCGCGTCCAGGTAGCGGATCTCGCGGATCGTCACGGTGGCGATGCTGCGCAGCTCGTTCTCGCCGCCCATCCTCACGCCGTCGCGGTACACCACCACGGGCGTGCCCTCGGCGTTGCTGGTGACGCCGCGCGAGCCGCGCAGCCACGACGGCCGCAGCGTGCGCACCAGCGCGTAGGCGTTGTCCTCGTGCCGCCCGGCGAAGTCCTCGGGCGTCAGCAGGTTGCGGTCGTGGCGCACGCGGTGCGCGGGCGCGGCGGGCGTGGCGGCCGTGGTGTCGGTGGTCTGCGCGGCGGCGGGGCGCGCGAGCAGCGCGGCGCCGAGGACGGCGGCCAGCGCGAAGGCGGTACGGGCGTTCATCGGAATGCTTGGATGGGATCGGGGGAACGTCGGCGGCGGACGGGTGCCGCGCCTCGGAAGAACGAGCACCCGTTACCCGTCGTGACGCGCTCCGGTTCCCCTGCGCCCGGTCAGGGGAAGCAGCGCAGCGGCACGTCCAGCGGCGGCGGGCCGCCCGCCATCCGGTAGTGCCACCACTCCTGGTCGTAGTTGGCGAACCCCTCGGCCTCCATCGCCCGCTTCAGCCGCAGCCGGTTCTCCATCACCTCGCCCGTGGCGTTGGCCGTGTGCGCGGCCTCGCTGAAGGTGTCGAAGGGCGTCCCCATCGCCAGCTCGCGCCCGGTGCGGAGGTCCACGAGGGTGAGGTCTACGGTGATGCCCAGGTTGTGGCCGCTGCGGCGTGCGACGTAGCCCTGGTCCAGCACCCACCGGTTGCCGCTGCGCTCGGCCCAGTCCACCATCGCCAGCGTCGCGCGGACGGGGCGGTAGGCGTCGAACACCTTCAATCCCAGCCCCTCGGTGCGCAGCCGCGCCTGCACGCGCCCCAGCGCCGCGGCGGCGGACGGGCGCAGCATGGCGCGCGGGCGCTCGTAGCCGGGAAGGCGGCGCCCGGTGAAGTTGTTGCTGGTGGCGTAGCGGACGTCCGCGCGGATGGTGCGGTCGATCCGGCGCACGTTCACCAGCTCGTCGCCGGGCGGCAGCGCGCACTCGGAGCCGCGGGCGGACTGCGCGGCGGTGCGGCACCCGGCCAGCAGCGCAACCACGGCCGCCGCCCAGGCGCGGAGCGCGCGGCTAGAACTCATGCCGCCCCCCGTCCTCGCCCAGCTCGGTGTGGGCGAACACCTTGCGCGCCTCGTCCAGGTCCCCGTCGCTCACCCCCGGCGGGAGGTGGACCAGGATCAGCCGCCGCGCGCCCGCCTCGAACGCCACCCGCGCGGCCTGCGCGTAGGTGCTGTGCACGTTGGGCACGGGCGTGGCCTGCGCCTCGTGCACCAGCACGTCGGCGCCGCTGGCCAGTTCGGTGATGAGCGGCGAAGGCGCGGTGTCGCACGAGTACGCGGCCACGCCGCTGCCCGCCGACTCCACGCGGATGCCGACCACCGGCACGGGGTGGATCCCCGGCGACGCGGTCACGTGCCAGCGCTCGTTGTGCAGCACGAGGGCGCCGGGCTGGTGCTCCACCCGGTTCCACTGGATCTCCGGCACGTCCTTCCACGTCTTCGTCTCGAAGCTCTCCCACGCGCGCCGCGCCTGCGCGAGCGCCGGCTCGATGCCGTACACGGGGATGGGGCGGCGGCGCCCGGAGAGCCAGATCTTCTCCATGAAGAGCGGGAAGCCGCCCACGTGGTCGGCGTGCTCGTGCGTCACGATCAGCCCCTCGATGCCGTCCACGTCCACGCCGCACGCCATCAGCCGCTGCACCACGTCGCCGCCGCAGTCCACCACCAGCGCGTGGCCCCCGCTCTCGAAGGCGAGCATGGTGGTGGTGCGGCGCGCGTCGCTGAACGCGGCGCCGGTGCCCAGCAGGTGCAGCACGGCCATTTTCGGATCCGCTCCGGTCGGTGGGAATTCGGAATTCGTGACGATCGGCCGCAGTCAGTCTACAGGCATCGCCCTGACGAAGGAAGAAGAAAAAGCAGGTTTCACACGGAGGCACGGACACACGGGAGCACGGAGGAGTTTTGTGTGACGCTTCGATCGAGTGCGTGAGTGCTGAGTGCTGAGTGCTGAGTGCTGAGTGCGTGACGGGATGTGGATCTGGCCAAGCGACCGCCATCCCCGCTCACCGGAACCTCGGACGCACGGATGTGAAGTCCGCGAAGGCGGACTGCGTGCCGTTGTAGCCGCGAGTTCACTCGCATTTTCGGGTTATCGGGAACGAGATCGAATCTTCCGAGCCCACGAAACCCAATCTTCCCAATCGAAGAAAAAGGGGCGAAGCCGCACTGCGCGGCCTCGCCCTGGTCATCCGGGTCCGCGACGGCGGATCAGCTGTCGTCGCTGTCCTTCTTGTTGCAGGGGTGGTCGGGGTTGTTCATCGCCTCGCGCACGTCGCCCTCGAAGCGGCGGGCGGCGTTCTCCTCCACCCCCGGCTGCGGCGCGGGCGGCTGCGCGCGCTGCGCCATCGTGGCGTAGCGCGCCGAGTCGGTGCTCGAGCGCGCGAAGGCGGCGCTGTCGGCCAGGTCCGCGGCGCGGCTGGCGGCGTCGGCGTAGGTGCGGTACGCGGCGGCGAACACGTGCCCCGCCGTGGTCACCTGCTCCAGCGGGCTTCCCTGCATCTGCACCACCTGCGTGTCCAGCTGGGCCAGGCGCACCTTGGCGTCCAGCGCCAGCTCCGACGCGACGCACGCGGTGCGGCGCGCCTGCTCGCGGGCCTGCTTCTTCTCGGCGTTCTCGCCGCACGCCGCCAGCGCCGTGCACGCCAGCACGGCCGCCGCCAGGGCCATCAGCTTCGGGTTCCTCATCCGCGTCCGTTCCTGGGGGGATGGAGATTCGGGATTTCGCAAGGCAACGCGCGGCCTCACCCGTCCGTGACGGCTTCGGGAAAGAGCTCGCGCTCCACCAGCTCGCACAGCAGGTGGATCAGGGTGATGTGCGCCTCCTGGATGCGCTCCGTCGCCTCGGCGGGCACCACCAGCGCGTCCGTGCACAGCGCCGCCAGCCGCCCGCCGCCGCGCCCCAGCAGGCCGAGGGTCACGACCCCGCGCTCGCGCGCCGCCTCCGCCGCGGCGACCACGTTGGGCGAGTTGCCGCTGGTGCTGATGGCCACCAGCACGTCGCCGGGGCGCGCCATGGCCTCCACCTGCCGCCGGAAGGCGCTGGCGAAGTCGTAGTCGTTGCTCCAGCAGGTGAGCGTGGGCGCGTCCAGCAGGTGGTGCGCGGGAAGGCCCGGCCGGTCGCGCTTGTAGCGCGCGACGAGCTCTTCGACGAGATGCATGGCGTCGCACGCCGAGCCGCCGTTGCCGCACGCGTACAGCCGCCCACCGCCGCGGAAGCTCTTCGCCACCCGCCCCGCCACCCGCGCCACGTCGGGCGCCATCGCGCGCAGCGCCAGCTTCACGCGCGCGGACTCCTCCAGCGCGGCAACGATCAGGGCGATGGGGTCCGCTGCGGGCATCGGCTCCGGAGGGCGGGGTGGACGGTGCGGTCGTGGCGGGAAACTTAGCCACCCCGCGCCCCGCCCGCACCCTCCCGCCGCCGGGGGCGTGGCACTTGCTTGCGGGTGCGGCGGACGGGCATCCTCCCGCGCCCCACGCCTCCTCACCCGGATCGGACGCCGTTGCCGCCACGGTCGATGGAATCCCCCTTCTCCACCCGCCCCGGTGCGCGGCGAGATCATCGCATCCCCCTTCATCTCCAAGGGTCGGGGAGATGGGGGGATCGAGGGCGATTCCGTGCTGGCCGGCTCCTCATCTCCATCCCCCTGCTCTTCCTGCTGGGGGGATGCACGAAGAAGGACACGCTTCACACGCTCGACCGCGTCCAGCTGCGCGATACCGTGGCGGCGGAGGCGACGCTGCAGGTGGATTCGGGGCGGGGGTGGATCGCGCAGCCGGGCGCCCTCACCGCGGTGGACACGGCGGGGCGGACGGTGGCCCGCGTGCCGCTGGCGCTGAAGGGGACGCCGCGGGTGCTGTGGCGCGCGGGCGGGCGCTGGTACCTGCGCGCGGACGGCGCGACGGCGGTGGTGGACTCGGCCGGGAAGGCGCTGGGGACGCGCCGCTCCGACGCGCCGCTGGCCCGCGATCCGCGCGGCGTGTGGGTCTACACGGCGACGCGGAACGGCAGCGTGATGGGGCTGGCGCCGGAGTCGCTGGTGCCGCGCTGGGGGTGGCCCGACGCGGGGTCGCCCGTCTCGGCGATCGCCGTGTCGCCGCTGGGCGACCGCGTTTACGTCGCCCTGGCGGGGAGCGAGGCCCACGACGTTCCCGCCGCCATCGAGGTGCGCGACGCGCTGAGCGGGCGGCTGCTCTCCACCTTCGGCACCGGCGCAGCGGCGCGCGTGCTGGTGGCGGGGCCGGACGGTACGCTCTACGCGGTCGTCGGCGGCTCGGTGCGGGCGCTGCGGCACGGGCCCGACGGGCTCAGGCAGCGGTGGTCGAAGGACTTCGGGGGGATCGGGCACAGCGACCCCGACGCGGTGCGCGTGTCGCCGGACGGGGGGAAGGTGGCGGTGGTGGCGTACGGGCGGGAATTGCACCTGCTGGCCGCGGGCGACGGCAAGGTGCTGGAGGAGAGCAAACGGGCGCCCCGCGACGCCGCATGGGACGCCGCGGGGCGATTGTGGGTGCTGGGCGCTCGCGAGATCCGGATCGTGCGCTGACGATCCGGCGGATGCGTCAGTGGCCCAGGTCGGGGCCGTGCCCGTCGCTCCCCTTGCCCATCAGCAGCCCGGCGGCGATGAACGGAAGGGTGTTCAGGCCGATGCTGAACAGCGCGGCGTAGGTCAGCCAGTGCGGGCCGTACATCAGCGAGTAGATCAGCGCCGCCACCGCCGGCAGGGTGATCAGCAGGGCCCCCATCATCGCGAACTTCATCGTCCTCGGCTCCGTTCGTTCGTCGCGTCGTACCGCCGTTTCCGGTCCTGCCCGGCGGGTGCGCAAGCTAGTCCCGGGGCGGGTTTCCGGCAAGTCGGGGGCCGCTGGAGAGGAAGATGTGGGGAATCTTCCCACGCGTGCGTCCTCCCGCTTCCCGATTCCCCTGTCCGGCGCGCTCCGCGACATTCCCGTTCGGCTGATTTCGATGGATCTCACGCGGAGACGCGGAGTCGCGGAGAGTTCGGCGTGAGATTGGATTTGTGGTGCGGGCGAACGATTCTGACGGAGACGGGACGATCAATGAGCACGAATACGAAGAGCTCGGAGCGCGCGGAGGTGCCGCCGCTGGGGACGCGGCTGGGGCGGGCGGCGCGGCTGCGGTGCCCCGTATGCGGCGGCGGGGGGCTGCTGAAGCACTGGCTGAGGCTGAAGCCGCGCTGCCCCACCTGCGGCCTGCGCCTGGACCGCGGCGAGCACGACTTCTTCCTCGGGTCGATGATGTTCAACATCGCCATCGCCGAGGGGTTGCTGGCGCTGGTGTGCGTCGGCGTGATCATCGCCGCGTGGCCGGCCGTGCCCTGGCTGCTGCTCGAAATCGGCGCCCCGGCGATGATGGTCGTCGCCCCGTTCCTCTTCTACCCGTTCTCGCAGACGCTGTGGCTGGCCGTGGACCTCCTCATCCGCCCGCTCACCGTGGAGGAGCTGGAGTGGCACAGGACGGCGGGCGAGCACGAGACGCGGCGGTCGGACGACCGGTAGCGCGCTTCGGCCGCATCGTGCCCTCTCCGGCCGGCTCAGGTCGTCCACCTCTCCCGTACCGGGAGAGGTAGCCAGGCAGGATCCGCGCTACATGCAAAGCATCCGTGCGATCCAAGTCTCTCACACGCGAGTGCGCGCCCGCGTTCCTCCCTCGCAGAGTGGGCGGAGGGGGAGGGAGCCAGCCAGGCGGGCAGGGTGCAGCCTTCCGGCACGAACCCCATCGAGCTACCTCTCCCGGTACGGGAGAGGTGGACGGCCTCGGCCGGCCGGAGAGGGCGCGGGGCTGGCGGAGGCGCACCGCACTTGACCCGCGCCCCACCCCATCTTAATTTTGAGACCGTTCGGTCTCTAGCGTGAGGAGGAGCATGGTACGGTCGGGCGATCAGACGCGCGAGAACATCATCCGGCAGGCGGCGGCGCTGTTCAACACGCAGGGCTTCGCCGGCGCGTCGATGAGCGACATCATGGCGGCCACCGGGCTGCAGAAGGGCGGCATCTACCGCCACTTCGAGAGCAAGGAGCAGCTCGCCCTGGAGTCGTTCGACTATGCCGTGGAGGTGATGGGCGACCGCTTCCGCGAGGCGCTGGAGGGGAAGCGCGACGCCATCTCCCGTCTCCATGCCGTCATCTCCGTCTTCGCCCGCATCCCCGCCGACCCGCCCGTGCCCGGCGGCTGCCCGGTGATGAACGCCGCGCTGGAGAACGACGACGGCAACCCCGCGCTCCGCGACCGCGCCCGCGACGCCATGGACGGCCTCCGCGCGCTGGTCGTCCGCGTGGCGAAGGGCGGCATCGAGCGCGGCGAGGTGCGCGCGGAGGTCGATCCCGACGAGCTGGCGTCGGTGGTCATCGCCACGCTGGAGGGCGCGGTGATGCTCTCGAAGCTGTACGACGATCCGGCGCACGTCCGCCGCGCCGTCGCGCACCTGGAGCGGTTCGTGGACGAGAGCGTCCGCGCTTCGTAGCGCGCGGGAGCTCTTTCTTTTTGCCCGTGAAGAGACCGTCCGGTCTCACTAACTCGCGGAGGGGATGATGGAGACGAGGGAATACGACGCGATCGTGATCGGCGGCGGGCCCGGGGGATACACGGCGGCCATCCGCCTGGCGCAGCTGGGGAAGCAGGTGCTGTGCGTGGAGAAGGAGTCGCTCGGCGGCGTGTGCCTGAACTGGGGGTGCATTCCCAGCAAGGCGCTGATCACCGCCGCCGGGCTGATGGACCGCATCCGCGAGGCGGGGACGATGGGGATCACCGCCGAGCCGGCGATCGACTTCGCCGCGACGCAGCGGTGGAAGGCGGGGATCGTGGAGCGGCTGACCACCAACGTCGGCACGCTCATCCGCGGCAACGGCGGCTCGGTCGCGCTCGGCACCGCGCGGCTGGTGGACGCGCGCACCGTCGACGTCACCGCATCGGACGGCAGCGTGGCGCGCTGCACCGCCCGCGACGCCATCGTCCTGGCGACGGGGGCGCGGCTGGCGGCGGTGCCGGGGTTCGAGCCGGACCACGCGCACGTCGTCACCGCGCGCGAGGCGGTGGATCTTCCCGCCATCCCCCGGTCGCTGCTGGTGATCGGCGGCGGGGTGATCGGGCTGGAACTGGGGATGATGTACCAGCGGCTGGGGACTAGGCTGACGGTCGTGGAGATGACGGACGCGCTCCTCCCCGGCGTGGACGCGGACCTGGTGCGCGTGGTGGAGCGCAGGCTCCGCAAGCGCGGCGCGGAGATCCTGACGCGCGCGAAGGCCGTCGGCTGGGAGGCGCGCGGCGGGATGGCGGCGGTGACGGTGGAGCAGGACGGCGCGGCGCGGGTGATCGAGGCGGAGAAGGTGCTGGTGGCCGTCGGCTTCGTTCCCAACACCGCCGGGCTGGGGCTGGCGGAGGTGGGCGTGCGGCTGGACGCGCGCGGCCACATCGCCGTGGACGAGCGCGCGGAGACCAGCGTCCCCGGCATCTATGCTATCGGCGACGTGAGCGGCGGGCCTTACCTGGCGCACAAGGCCTTCCGCGAGGGCGAGGTCGCGGCGGAGGTGATCGCCGGGCGCCATGCGCGGCGCGACTGGCTGGCCATGCCGGCCGCGGTGTTCACCGACCCCGAGATCGCCACCGTGGGCATCGGCGAGGCGGAGGCGAAGCGGCGCGGCATCGACGTGACCGTCGGCCGGTTCCCGTTCACCGCCAGCGGCCGCGCGATGTCGCTGACCGAGACCGAGGGGTTCATCAAGATCGTGGCCGACCGCGAGCGGGTGATCGGGGTGCAGATCGTGGGCCCCGAGGCCAGCGAGCTGATCAGCGAGGCCGCGTTCGCGCTGGAGATGATGGCCAGTCCCGAGGACGTGGCCCTCACCATCCACCCGCATCCCACGCTCGGCGAGGGCGTGATGGAGGCCTTCAAGCACGCGCTCGGCGAGGCGGTGCACATCATGAATCGCCCCAGGCCGAAGCAGCCCGCGCTCGCCACGGCCTGAAACTGAAGGGCTCACGGCGGAGCAGTCGAGGGAGCAGAGAACCGAATGCGGTTCCTCTGCTCCCTCTGCTGCTGCTTGATACCAGATCCGGAAGATCAGCTTCTTCATCCGCACTGCACCCACCTGACGTCATCCTGAGGCCGGCCACGCTGCAAGTCGCATCAGCACACCACCTTGCAGGCCGAAGGATCTGTGGGCGCGGCAGCACGTGAGTGGGTCGGATGCACCGATGCTTCTCCCGGATTCCGTATGATACCAATCCGGTGGAAGAATCAGCGCACCTCGCTGAATTACGGTGTGGTCGGCCTGAATAGAAAGTTCGCGGCCTGGCCCCCCACCGGCGACTGAAGTCGCAGCAACAACTACGGGAAGCCTCGCAAACTGCGCGAGGCTGATCCGCTCATTCTGTGGCATCAGCGCTCACGACCACTG
>NZ_DATIND010000147.1 GCF_035474595.1 Longimicrobium sp. | reverse complement strand
CAGTGGTCGTGAGCGCTGATGCCACAGAATGAGCGGATCAGCCTCGCGCAGTTTGCGAGGCTTCCCGTAGTTGTTGCTGCGACTTCAGTCGCCGGTGGGGGGCCAGGCCGCGAACTTTCTATTCAGGCCGACCACACCGTAGTTGCCCCCGCACGAGCGGTTGCAGGCCGAAGGATCTATCGGCGCCGACAGCACGTGATTTGGCTAGATGCACCGATTCTTCCGCCGGATTTGGTAAGGTAGAATCTCACGCAGAGAGACGCGGAGCCGCGGAGAACGATGCTCGGTTCTCCGCGGCTCCGCGTTTTGTGTGATATGATACCCTGCGGTTCAGGGCTTCTGGTAGACGATGCGTCCCCCGACGACCGTCATCACCGGCTCGGCGTTCAGGATCTCGCGCTCGGGGATGGTGAGCAGGTCCGCCGACCAGATGACGAAGTCGGCCAGCATCCCCGGCCGCAGCGTCCCCTTCACCCGCTCCTGGAACTCGCCGTACGCGGGCGTGGCCGTGTAGAGCCGGATCGCCTCCTCGCGCGTCAGGCGCTCCTGCGGCATCCACCCGCCGGGCGGCGTTCCCGGCTCCTCGCGGCTCTGCCGGGTGACGGCGGAGTAGATCCCCTCCACCGGCCGGATCGGCTCCACCGGAAAGTCGGTGCCGAAGACGACCGTCGCCCCGCTGTTCAGCAGCGTCCGCCACGCGTACGCGCCGCGGAGGCGCTCCGGCCCGATGCGCGCTTCCGCCCAGCGCATGTCGCTGGTGGCGTGCGTGGGCTGCATCGACGCGATCACGCCGAGCCGCCGGAAGCGCGGGATGTCGGCGGGGGAGACGACCTGCGCGTGCTCGATGCGGTGCCGCCGCTCGTGCGCCGGGTTCACCCGCGCCGCGTGCTCGAAGGCGTTCAGCGCCTGGCGGTTGGCCGCGTCGCCGATGGCGTGCAGGATCACCTGCAGCCCCGCCGCGTCGGCCGCGTCCACCAGCGAGTCCAGCCCGGCGTCGCTGTGCTGCGGCAGCCCGCGCGTGCCGGGCGCGTCGCTGTACGGCTCCAGCATGTACGCGCTGCGCGATCCCAGCGAGCCATCGGTGTACCCCTTCACCATCCCCAGCCGCACCCATTCGTCGCCGTACGGCGCGCGCACGCCCAGGCGCCGGAAGGCGGCGATGAACTCACGCGTGAGCGGCACCCAGGCGTACACGCGGAAGGTGAGCGAGTCTTCGCGCTCCAGCTCCTGGAAGGCGCGGAAGGCCGCCGGGAGCGCGGGGTCGTTCTCGTCGAAGCTCCCCGAGGTGATGGGCGATACGTCCGTCTGCACGCTGGTGACGCCGGTGCGCGCCGCCAGCTCCATCGCCGCGCGCAGCTGCCGGCGGATCTGCGCCGGGCCGGGGGACGGCACCTTCGTGGTGACCAGGCCGCGCGCGGGGCCCTCCTTCAGGATCCCCGTGGGCTCGCCGGTGCGCGGGTCGCGGACGATCTCGCCGCCCGGCGGGTTGCGCGTGTTCCGCGTCACCCCGGCGATGCGGAGCGCGGCGGAGTTGGCCCACGAGGTGTGGCCGTCCACGCGGGAGAGAACGACGGGGTTGTTCGGCGCGGCGCGGTCCAGCGCCTCCTTGGTGGGCCAGCCGCCGGGGCCGAGCTCCGAGGCGGGGAGGCGCGTCTGGTCCCATCCGCGCCCCTGGATCCACTCGCCCGGCGCGGCGCGCGAGGCGGCCTCGCGTACGCGGCGCTCGATCTCGGCCAGCGAGGTGGCGCCGCCCAGGTCGGCCTCCAGCAGCGCGCCGCCGCCCTCGGCGATGTGGATGTGCGCGTCGTTGAAGCCCGGAGTGACGAGCTTTCCGCCCAGGTCGATCACGCGCGTGCGTGACCCGATCAGCGCGCGCACCTCCGTGTCCGTCCCCGCGGCGGCCACCTTCCGGTCCCTCACCGCCAGCGCGGCCACGACGGTGTTGCCGCTGTCGGCCAGGAAGACGCGGCCGTTCACCAGCACCAGGTCGGCCGCGGCGGCGTCGGACACCGGCTCGGGAGCGGCGGAGGCGCGCGGGCCGGTCGCGGGGCCGGGAAGGGTGGGCGGCGTGCGGGCCGGCATCGGGTGCGTGCACGCCGAAAGCGCCACCGCCAGCACCGGCCACAGTCGGTTCAGCTGCATGGGGGAGATGGAGATCGGGTTTCGGGAGAGGGTTCGCCGCGCGCAATCTACGCCGCGTCGCCGATCGGGGAAATCGCCGGGCGGGCGATGCCCGGCATCTCCCCACGTCGTGCGGCACCGGAGGTGCGTTACCATGACGCGGAGTCCGGGGAGGAAGTCGGATTGGAGCCTGTCGGATCGGAGAGATCGATGAACCTGAACGCCGCCCACATCCACCTGCTGGTGAACCACATCCCCGTGTTCGGGACGGTCTTCGCGGCGCTGCTGATCGCCTGGGGGCTGCTGCGGAAGAGCGAGGACGTGCTGCGGCTGGGCTTGGCGGTCGCGGTGATCGTGGCCGCGGGCACCTGGCTGGTGCAGCTCACCGGCGAGCCCGCCGAGCACCTGATCGCGGGGATGCAGGACGTGCAGCGGCGCATCATCCACCAGCACGAGGAAGCCGCCGAGCTGTCCACCTGGGTCATCACCGCGTTCGGCGTCCTGTCGCTGATCACCCTCGTGCTGGTGCACCGGCGCCGCGCCTCCGGTGGCCGCGCGCTGGCGATCCTTTCGCTGCTGACGGGCCTCGCCGGCGCCGGCCTGGTCGCCCGCGCCGCCAACCTGGGCGGCGAGATCCGCCACCCCGAGATCCGCGCCGGCTTCGTCCCCCCGCCGCCCCCGCCGCGCCCCGCGGGCGCTCCCCGCGGCGAAGGCGGCGAGCGCGACTGACGTCACTGCGGCAGCGAAAGACGGCGGCGGGCGAGATCACTCTCGCCCGCCGTCTTCGCATCTGCCGATCCGATGGGGCCGCTGCTGAACGCGCCGAGTTGTGGCCGTTATCGCCCGCCGACCCCGCGGCCGAGTTCCAGAAATTCCAGCTTGCGCCCTTCTGCCGCCATCGCGCAAACATCTCCGCTGCATACGCTTGGCAGGAGCGAGGCCTGCAACGAGATGTGGAAAGATGAGCCAAGTTCGCAGTGTGTACACGTTTACACGGATATCTCGACTCTTGCTTCGGTTTTGTTACGGTATTATTCTCTTCCGAAGAAAACCCGTAATTCGGCGGAGCTTCACCGAGGGACCGAACCATGGACAAGACGACGGCCCATCCCCAGCACTCGAACGCCACCGTGCGACATCTTCGCGAGGTCGCGGCCGCGCGCGTGGAGAGCACCTCGCTGCGCGGAGTGGCGCGGGAGATCGGGATGAGCCCCACCGGGCTGAAGAAGTTCCTGATGGGAACCGCTCCGTATTCGCCCACCGTGCGCCGGCTGCGCAAGTGGTACCTGCAGTACGCCGCGCTCCCGGCCGCGGAGATCACCTACCACCACGCCTCGTCCGCGCTGGTGGTGCTCACCCACGACCTGGCGCCGGAGCCGAAGCGCGAGGCCAGCGACTGCGTGCTGGAGTGCCTGGGCCGCGCCTACGAGGCCAGCGGACGCACGCGGCCCGGCTGGGTCGCCGACCTCCGCGCCGAGTACGGCCCGCGCCCGCGGCGCTGAGGCGGCGACCGCGGACTCCTCACCACCAGACACCCGCGCGGCTCCGCGCCGCCGCGGGCCCTCTCCCCGCGCTTCGCGCTCCCTCCCCCAAAACAGCTGCAAGGGCCGGGGACATGGGTAACACCCGTTCGGAGAGATGGGTGACACTTCCGACCGGGGATGAAGGCGCGCCGCGGCGCGCCTTCATCCCCGGTCGAGCCGGGCCGTTCCGGCCGCCAATTCCAGCACCGCGATCCTC
>NZ_DATIND010000146.1 GCF_035474595.1 Longimicrobium sp. | reverse complement strand
CAGCGCGTCGGTGATGTCGGCGCCGGCGTGCATCGCCATCAGCAAGATCATGTATCCCGAGACGGAGGAGCCCGTCACGGCCGGGAGCGTCAAGATCAAGATGGAGAAGGTGGACGCCAACGTGATCGACGCGGCCGCGCGCGGCGCCAGCGAGGGGCTGGCCCTGGCGCTGAACGTGGGCGCCATGCTCATCGCGTTCATCGCGCTGGTGGCGCTGCTGAACGGGCTCCTGGGCTGGACGGCGGGCCTTGCCGGGCTGGACCTGAGCATCCAGAAGCTGCTGGGCTGGCTGTTCTCGCCCTTTGCGTGGCTGATGGGCGTTCCCGGCAACGACGCGCTGGCCGTGGGCACCCTGCTGGGCGAAAAGACGGCGCTGAACGAGTTCGTGGCCTACGCGCACCTGGGCGGCATGCTGCAGGAGGGCGCCGGCCTGGACCCGCGCTCGGTGGTGCTGGCCACCTACGCGCTGTGCGGCTTTGCCAACTTCAGCTCCATCGCCATCCAGATCGGCGGTATCAGCGCCATGGCCCCGGAGCGCCGCGGCGACCTGAGCCGGCTGGGGCTGCGCGCCATGATCGCCGGCACGCTGGCGAACTTCATGACGGCGTCGGTGGTGGGGATCTTGATCTGACGGCAGTGCCAAGCGAGAAGTGCCAAGCGACAAGTGCCGAGCGCACTTACTTGGCACTTGATACTTGGCACTTGGCACTGCCGGGGTTACAATATCCCACCGGAGCAACGAGCGACGACGGCCTCTCAGGCGGATGCACCGGGTGTGCATCCGCCTGCGCGTTTATCCCGGAACCGGGGCCGCGACAAAGCAATCAGCACAGGATATGGACATGGCGATCGAAGTGACCCGCGACCTCCTGCACCGCCTGCCCAAGGCGGAGCTGCACGTGCACCTGGACGGCTCGCTGCGGCCGGAGACCATGCTGGAGCTGGCCGCCGAGTACGGCAAGCCCATGCCTGCCGACGACGCCGAGTCCCTGCGCAACTACATGCACGTGCAGGACGCGCGCAACCTGGTGGAGTACCTGGAGCGCTTCTCCATCACCCTGTCCGTGATGCAGACGGCTGACGCCCTGGAGCGCATCGCCTACGAGCTGGCCGAGGACCTGGCCGCCGAGAACGTGCGCTACGCCGAGATCCGCTACTCGCCCATCCTCAACGCGCAGGGCGGCCTCCCCCTCACCGAGACGGTGGATGCGCCCCTGCGCGGGCTGGCGCGGGCGGAGCAGGACTTCGGCATCAAGACGGCCATCATCATCTGCGGCATCCGCAACATGGAGCCGGCTACCTCGCGCGACCTGGCGGACCTCACGGTGGCGTACAAGGACCGCGGCGTGGTGGCGTTCGACCTGGCGGGCGCGGAGTACAACTACCCGGCCAAAAAGCACAAGGACGCGTTCTACACCGTCATCAACAAGAACATGGCGGCCACCATCCACGCCGGCGAGGCGTACGGGGCCGAGAGCATCCACCAGGCGCTGCACTACTGCCGCGCCAACCGCATCGGCCACGGGACGCGCCTCTTCGAGGACCCGGACCTGATGCGTTTCATGAACGACTTCCGCATCCCCATCGAGATCTGCCTGACCAGCAACGTGCAGACGAAGGCGGTCGACACCTTCGAGTCGCACCCGCTGCGGCAGTACTACGACTACGGCCTGGTCCTGTCGCTGAACACCGACAACCGGCTGATGAGCGCCACCACGGTCACCGAGGAATACTGGCGCGCGCACCAGTACCTGGGCTTCACCTGGGACGAGCTGGTGGACATCAGCGTGATGGGCTTCAAGAGCGCCTTCATGCACCGCCCGCACAAGTTCGAGATGCTGGCCAGGGTGCAGGAGGAGATCGATTCGCTCAGCGCGGAGCTGGTGGCGGCCTGACGGCCAGGGAAGTACGAAAGTACGAGAAGTACGGAAGTACGATACGAGGCATGGGCCGGCTCCTCTCAGGGGGAGCCGGCCCCGCTTCGTTCGGCAGATTCGTCTGGCGGCTCCCTTTCGCCCTCGCCCGAGTCTCCTCCCCGCGCCTCTCATCAACCCTCGAACCCGTCACCCCCCATCCGGTTGTCCGCCCCGCCGGTGAGCGCCACGCCGCGCAGCGTCCCGCCCCGGCCCGTCCCCGCGCAGGGCGGCGGCGCCTTCAGCGGGTAACCGGCCCACTCACCCGCCAATGAATTGGCGGGCAACAACAGCACAAAGTCCCTCCGGGACTGCGGCCGCACCATCCAGCCGCAGGGATGGCCAGGTGCGAGTCCGCGAAGGCGGACTTCGGGCAGTTGTTGCCGCGAATTCATTCGCCTTTCCCACCTGGACCTTCACAGAAACAATGGCCGCCACACCCCAGTCGAGGGATGCGGCGGCCTTCGCAGTTTCGTACTCGTACTTCCGTACTCTCGTACTTCCATCAGCCCGCGCCGCTGACGCCCGGCCCCGGCACGCTCTGCCGCACCTCCTCGGGCGGGGCGAGGGTCGACAGGAACTGCGAGACCTCGTGGTGCAGCCGCGAGCTGGAGCCGCGCACCAGGTTGCGCTCGCCCTGCCTGCCCACGCCGATGGTCACGTCTCCCGCCTCGGTGGAGAACTTGATCCAGCTGTCGCCCGCCTCTTCCGCGAAACCGGCGTAGGGGGTGAAGCGCAGGGAGAAGAAATCGCGCGCCCGCTGGATCACCTCCTCCGCGGGGAGCTCGGTCAGCACTTCCTGAAGCAGCATCCGTGGCCTCCGTCGTCCGGTCCTAATCCGTGTCCCCGGGAGGCGAGGGCAGACGACGTGCCATGCGGAGAAAGTGCGGAAGTGCGGAAGTGCGTTGGCTTCGCGCACGGGGCGGGTGTCGCGGTGCACTCACGCACTTCCGCACTTCCGCACTCACGCACTTCTTCCGCACTTATGAAAAAGCGCCCGCCCCGGGGCGAGCGGGGCGGGCGCGAAACTGCCGGGGCGGGAAGACCGGACCGCGCGTCAGACGAGCGGACGCTCCTCGACGAGGGCGCGGAGCTCCTTGGAGGGCTTGAAGACCGGCACCGCGCGCGGCGGCACCTCCACCGGATCGCCGGTGCGCGGGTTGCGCGCCAGGCGGCTCTTGCGCTCGCGCACCTTGAAGGTGCCGAAACCCCGGATCTCGATGTTCTGGTGCTCGCCCATCGCGTCCTTGATGCTGTTCAGGAACGCGTCCACCACCACCGCGCAGTCGCGCTTGGTGACGCCCGGGCCGATCGTGTCGGCGACCCGTTGGACAAGATCCGCCTTGGTCATTGATGCTCCTCCTGGGGGGTTCTGGAAGCTGGGGACGTGCCCCGGAATGTCAGCCGCGCGTGCGCGTTCCGCCGGCCTGGGCCACCCTGCGACGATGCCGCGGGTTGGCCCGGAAGGAATGCATCGGCCACTTTGCGCCAAACGGGTGATAGCGGATCACGTCGGGACCGGGGCAGGATTGGGCTGCGGGCCGGAGCACGGCGGGCGCCGTTCGCTGGGCGAGAGTGCGTAACGAGGTGGCAGACGGTGACTTATACGGCCGAAGGATAATCCGGGACGTATGTTCCGTCAAGCATCCTCTGCCGCCGCGATCGCGGAGCGCCGTGCCATCTCATCCACAAACCGGTCAAAGAGATAGCGCGAGTCGTGCGGCCCCGGCGCGCTCTCGGGGTGGTACTGCACCGAAAACACCGGCTGCGAGGCGTGCTCCAGCCCCTCGACGGTGCCGTCGTTCAGGTTCACGTGCGTGACCTTCAGCTCCGGCGCGCCGGGCACGCCGTCGGGGCCGCCGCGCACCGCGAAGCCGTGGTTCTGCGCGGTGATCTCCACCAGCCCGTCGCTGAGCCGCCGCACCGGGTGGTTCCCGCCGCGGTGCCCGTACAGCAGCTTGTACGTCTCCGCGCCGAAGGCGCGGCCGATGAGCTGGTGACCCAGGCAGATGCCGAAAACCGGCGTGTCGCGCCCGGCCAGCTCGCGGATGGCGTCCATCGCGTGCGGCACCGCCTCGGGGTCGCCGGGGCCGTTGGAGACGAACAGGCCGTCGGGGCGCTGCGCCAGGATCTCGTCCACCGGCGTGGTGCTGGGAATGACGGTGACCTCGCACCCGCGCTGCGACAGCAGCTGCAGCGAGTGGCTCTTCACCCCGAAGTCGTACGCCATCACCCGGTAGCGGGTGTCGCCCGCGGCGGGAACCACGTAGCGCTCGCCGGTCGACACCTCGTCGGCCAGGTCCAGCCCGCACATCTCCGGCTGCGCGCGGATCTCGCCCAGCAGCGCCTCGGCATCCGTAGCGGCCGGGGCGATGGCGCCGCGCATGGCGCCCAGCGAGCGGATGTGGCGGGTGAGCGCGCGGGTGTCGATGCCGCAGATGGCCACGATGCCGTGGCGCTTCAGATAAGCGTCCAGCGACTCCTTCGCGCGCCAGTTGCTGAACACCGGCGGCGCCTCGTGGATGACGAAGCCGGCCACCTGCGGGCGGGCGGACTCCTCGTCCTCGGGGTTCGCGCCGTAGTTGCCGATGAGCGGGTAGGTCATGGTGACGAGCTGCCCGGTGTACGACGGGTCGGTGAGGACCTCCTGGTACCCGGTCATCGAGGTGTTGAACACCACCTCGCCGAACGCCGTCCCCGCGGCGCCGTACGTCTCGCCGTGGAAGGTCCGGCCGTCTTCCAGCATCAGCACCGCGGGCTCGCCCACCCCGGTCTCCTCGCGCAACGTTGTACAAGTGCTTGGACGCCGCGGGTTTGCGGGCCGCGACAATCTACCGCCGCGGCCCGGGCTGTCAACCGGGGATCGCGCCGCCGCGGCTGGCGGGCTCCCGCGCGGGGGATAGATTCGTGCTCGCCGCGGGCGGAGTGCGGAAGTGCGTTCTGCTTCCGTGCGGACGCCGGCTTTCGCGCTGCACCCGCGCACTCCCGCACTTCCGCACTCACGCACTTCGGGGTTGATGTCTGATCTGCCGCTGGTCTTCGTCTACGCCGACGAGAGCTGCCTGGGCAACCAGTTCAAGGACCGGGCGCGCCCCGGCGGCGCGGCCGGGCTCGTCGAGTTCTGGCACCCGCAGAAGGGGTGGGTCCGCCGCGACTTCTGGGTGTCGGAGCCCGACACCACCAACAACCGCATGGCCATCCGCAGCGCGCTGGTCCCCCTTGCGGCGCTGAAGGGCCCCTCGCGCGTGGTCTTCACCACCGACAGCCGCTACCTGGTGGATGCGATGACGGAGTGGGTGCACGGGTGGGCCGCCCGAGGGTGGCAGCGGAAGACCGGCGCGGTGGAGAACCTGGAGCTGTGGAAGGCGCTCCTTCCCGTGGCCGCGCGGCACCCGCTGCAGTGGCGCTGGGTGAAGGGGCACGCCGGCCACCCGCAGAACGAGTACGCCAACTTCCGCGCCATCCAGGCCGCCTCCAAGCAGCTCGACAGCGGCGGCCTCGTCCCCTCGAAGTTCGAGGAGTGGATCGCCGAGGAGCAGGAGAAGGAGCGCTACCTCGACTTCTTCCCCATGCCCCCCGAGCGCTTCCAGTTCAAGGCCGCGCGCGCGCTGCCGCGAGGGTGATCCCGACTCACCGAAGGCTTAATCGCGTCCTTTTCGTCCGACGCTCTAAAGCGGCCTCAGACGTGCGCTTTGTCCTCTTGCGTGCTTCCGGAAGATTGGCGAACGTTCGATGTCAATCACGGGGAGACGGAGATGACTCGATCCGATTTCATCGATCAGGTCGCGCGCAGAGCAAAGATTTCGCGCGCTGAGGCCCGCCGTGCCGTCGCCGCGATCTTCGACGTCGCCGAGAGTTGCGCGGCGAACGGGGAGGGCGTGACCGTCCGCGGGCTGGGGATGATCACACGGACGCACCGCCGGAATGGGAATTGGGCCGCGCATGTGCCGGACGACGGTGACGATGACGTGATCACGCCGGAGGAGGCGGAGATCCGGCGCGAGCTGGTCGCTGCGTTCGAGGGAGCTTACGGGCTCGAAATCGACGACGTATTCCCGTCCGGGTGGGCCGACGAGCAGATGGCGATGTGGACTGGCGAGCAGAGGGCCAGGTGGCTGGCGGGCTTGACCGAAGAACAGCGGGCGGAGTGGGCGGATGCGGAAGTTCGTCCTTGATACCGGGCTGCTCGTACGCGCCTTCAGATCGCACGAAGAATTCCAGAGGCTGAAGACATTCTTCTCTGCGTCCGTCGTCTACCTGAGCTCGGTGGCGGCGCAGGAGCTGCTCTCCGGCGCCCGCCCGCACGAGCTCCGGCACCTGGACCGGGTGTTCCTGGAGCCGTTCGAAAAGCTCAAGCGCGTTGCGACGCCGTCTCATCAGGGGTGGCGGACGGCGGGCGACGTTCTCCGCAAGCTGCGCCTGGAGGGGTACCAGATCACCCCTTCGCTGACCAATGACGCGCTGATCGCCGTCTCCGCGACGGAGGTGGGGGCGACGCTGGTGCACGACAACCAGCGCGACTACGTCGCCATCCAGCGCTACTATCCGAGGCTGCGGCACACGCGCAGCTGGTCGGCATTCCTCAACTGATCTGCCATCCTGACGCCGTCCAGAATCGCGACGGCGGCGGCATCTTCATCTCCCGCAGCAGCTTAGCATCTCCCCTCCGCTTCACCTGCCCGCCTTCCCGACAACGCGGCATCTCCGCATCATCCACGTAAACATATTCCTATCAACATCTTACGAGCCTCGCGGGTCCGGCGCGGGTCTGGCGTTGGGCGCGCGCGTTCCGGCGGACGGCTCCGCCGTGCGTGCCGCGAACCGCGCCACCATCTACCGAGACACCCGACCATGCTGAACGGACGAATCATGATCGTGAGCGACCGCGCCGAGGTGATCGCGGAGCTGGAATCCATCATCCGCGGGGGGCAGCACCTGCCGCTGATCGTGCCCGACGGGCGCGAGGCGCTGCAGACGCTGGACGAGGGGCTGGTCCCCGACATCGTGATCAGCGACCTGGGGTGCGAGCGGTCGCTGGACGGCATCGACTACGTCTGGCGCTTCCGGGAGATGAACCGCGCGGGACGGCACATGGTGGTGGTGGAGGACGGCGCCCCCTTCTCCGGCTTTCCCGCCGCGCCCAAGGGCGGCGACGGCGCGGCGCTCCCGCTGCTGGCCACGCCGCTCGCCCGCCCCTTCCGCAAGGGCGACGTGACGCTGCGCATCGACGACGCCATCCGCCGCGTGGACGAGGACCTGCGCGCCATGCGCGGCGAGATGTGGCGCGAGATGCAGCGGATGCAGCGCGCCATGCGCGAGATGCAGCGCGAGACGGTGAACGCGCTGGCCGCCACCGTGGCCGCGCGCGACCCCTACATGCACGGACACGCCACCCGCGTGGCCGCGCTCTGCCGCCGCGTGGCCGACGCGCTGCACCTCTCCGAGGAGCGGATCGAGCTGCTGGAGACGGCGGCGATGCTGCACGAGATCGGCAAGGCGGGGGTGCCGCTGGAGCTGCTGCACAAGACGGGGCCGCTGGCGCCCGAGGAGCTGGAGCAGATCCGCGGGCACGCGCGGACCGGCGCGGGGATCGTGGCCGGGGTGCCCGCGCTACGCCGGGTGGCGCCGCTGATCGAGCACCAGGGGACGGACTACGCGGAGCTGGGCGCGCACTTCGACCCGGCGGGCCCCGAGCACCTGCTCGCCGGCATCCTGCGCGTGGTGGACGCGTACGACGCCATGGTCAGCCCGCGCAGCTACCGCGGCCCCATGCCGCGCGACTACTGGGAGCGGACGCTCCGGGCCGGCGCCGGAACGCGCTTCCACCCCGAGGCGGTGGAGGCCTTCCTGCGCCTCAACCCTGACGCCCCACTTCCTGCAGGTCGTACTCCTTGATCTTGGCGTGCAGCGTGGCCCGGCTGATCCCCAGCTTCTCGGCCGCCAGCGTGCGGTTCCCGGCGGTCAGGTGAAGCGTGCGCTCGATGTGACGGCGCTCCACCTCGTCCAGCGTGAGCACCTCCCAGTCCTGCCGCTGGGCCCGCGGCGCGCCGGGCGCGCGCAGCTGCTCCGGCAGGTGCTCGGGGCCGATGCGGTCGGCGCCGCGCGCCAGCACCAGCGCGCGCTCCAGCGCGTTGCGCAGCTCGCGCACGTTCCCCGGCCAGCCGTAGCCGACGAGGAGATCGAGCGCCTTGGCGGAGAGCCCGTCGGGGCTGCCGGGGTGGCGGCGGTGCAGGTCGCGCAGCGAGGCATGCACCAGCTCCAGCACGTCCTCGCGCGAGCGCTCGCGGAGCGGGGGGATGGTGAGCGGGAAGACGGAAAGGCGGTAGAACAGGTCCTCGCGGAACTTCCCCGCCTTCACCGACGCCTGCAGGTCATGGTTGGTGGCGGCGATCAGGCGCACGTCCACCTCGATCTCGCGCGTGCCGCCCAGCCGGCGGAAGGTGCGCGTCTCCAGCACCTTCAGCAGCTTGGGCTGCAGCTCGGGCGCCAGGTCGCCGATCTCGTCCAGGAACAGCGTCCCGTGGTCGGCCACCTCGAACATCCCCCGCTTCATCTCCCTGGCGTCGGTGAAGGCGCCCTTCTCGTGCCCGAAGAGCTCGGAGTCCAGGAACGTCGCGCTGAGCCCGGCGCAGTTGATCTCCACGAAGGGCCCTCGGGCGCGGGGGCTGCGCGCGTGCAGCATCTGCGCGACGAAGCTCTTCCCCGTGCCACTGTCGCCCAGGAGGAGGACGGACGTGTGCGCGCTGGCGGCCACGAGGTCCACCTGGCGCGCCAGCTCCTGCATCCGCGCGCTGCCGCCCAGCACGCCCTGCCGGCTGCGCTCCTCCATCCGCTCGGCCAGCGTCTCGTTGGCGCGGCGCAGCTCCACTTTCTCGACGGCGCGCTCGGCGGCGGTCTGCAGGTGGGCGAAGTCGACGGGCTTGGTGAGGAAGCTCTCGGCACCCAGCTGCATGGCCTCGACGGCGGTGTTCACCTCGGCCTGGCCGGTGAGCATCATGACCGTGGCGCCGCGGGCGACCAGGATCTCGAGCGTCTGCAGCCCGCTGAGCCCGGGGAGGTTCACGTCGAGGACCACGAGGTCCGGACGCTGGGCCTCGAAGGTGCGCACCCCATCCTCTCCCGACAGGGCCTGATACACTTCCCACTCCTGGCGCTCGAAGAAGCGCGCCAGCACCCGCACCACGGCGGGATCGTCGTCGACCAGCAGAACCGAACGGGGCATCGGGCCTCAAGGTTGCGCATACGTGGGGCAGCGGACGCTTTCTGCGTCCGGATGCCTGAATATTCCGGCTACTTAGCGCCTTCGCGGTTCCAGCGCAAGCACGCCCGCGGGACGGGAAGGGACGGGGCGGGATGATGGACGAACAGGTGCTTCGCGGCGCGCGCATCCTGGCCGCCGACGACGAGGACGCGAACCTGCGCCTGATGCGGCGCGTGCTGGAGCGCGAGGGGTTCACCGGCTTCACGGCCACCACCGACCCCGCGCAGGTGCTCCCGCTCTTCCACCAGGTGCGCCCCGACCTGGTGGTGCTGGACCTGCACATGCCGGGGATGGGGGGGATGGAGGTCATCCGCCAGCTCCGCCCGTCGCTGGCGGCCGAGGGCTGGCTCCCGGTGCTGATGGTGAGCGGCGACCTGGACCCCGAGGCGCGGCGCCGCGCGCTGGCCGACGGGGCCAAGGACTTCCTGGCCAAGCCGTACGACCCGGCCGAGGCGGTGCTCCGCATCCGCAACCTGCTGGAGATGCGCTTCCTGCACCGCCAGGTGCGCGAGCAGAACCGGCTGCTGGAGCGGAAGGTGGCCGAGCGCACGCGCGACCTGGAGCTGGCGCAGGTCGAGGTGCTGGAGCGGCTGGCGCAGGCCGCCGAGCTGCGCGACGACGAGACCGGCGAGCACGTGCGCCGCGTGGGCGACCTGGCCGCGCGCATCGCCCGCGCGATGGGGCTGGACGACGCGTTCGCGGAGATGCTGCGCCGCGCCGCCGCCCTGCACGACGTGGGGAAGATCGGCATCCCCGACGAGATCCTGCGCAAGCCGGGGGTGCTGTCCGCCGACGAGCGCGCGCGGATGAACACGCACACCACCATCGGCGCGCGGATCCTGGCCGGCGGGCGCAGCGAGCTGATGACGATGGCCGAGCGCATCGCCGTCGCCCACCACGAGCGCTGGGACGGGCGCGGCTACCCGCGGGGCCTGAGCGGCGAGGCCATCCCCCGCGAGGCGAGGATCGTCGCCGTGGCCGACTTCTTCGACGCGCTCACGCACGATCGCCCCTATCGCCCCGCCTTCCCCGTGGCCGACACGCTGGCGATGATCGAGCGCGAGGCGGGGCTGCACTTCGACCCGGACGTGGCGAGCGCGCTGCTGGCGTTGCACGGATAACCACAGTGCGGAAGTGCGTGAGTGCGGAAGTGCGGGAGTGTGCTTTCGTCTCGCACCTCGCCTCTGCCGCGCGAAGTCGAGCCGGAGCGGAGCCGGGCCGGTGAGCCGCGCGCTATTTGTGCTCACCAGAGTGCGGTGCTCGCCGAGGGGCCCTCTCCCCGCGCCTTGGAGCGCTCGCCCTCTCCCGTACCGGGTGAGGGTTGGGGATCTGCGGGGCCTGCATCCTCCGCCCGGGCGGCTGATCGCGGTGTGCCGGATTGCGCTTCCATGCGCTGTATCTCATCCCCCACGCACTCACGCACTTCCGCACTTCCGCACTTCCGCACTTCCGCACTTCCGCACTTCCGCACTTCTTCACGGACCTCCCAGCGCGGATGCGACCCGGCGGAGGAGGGTGTCGGGGGAGAAGGGCTTGGGGAGGAGGTCCACTTCCGGCGCGAGGCCGTGCTCGGCGATGGCGTCGCCCGGGTAGCCGCTCATGTAGAGGACGCGCGTGGCGGGGCGGACGCGGCCCATCGCGTCGGCCAGCTTGCGGCCGCCGCCACCGGGCATCACCACGTCGGTCAGCAGCAGGTCGATGGCGCCGGCGTGGGCGCCAGCCACCTCCAGCGCCCGCTCGCCGTCCGGCGCCTCGAGGACCTGGTAGCCGGCGCGGGCCAGCACGCGCCGGGCGAGCGAGCGCACCGAATCCTCGTCTTCCACCAGCAGCACCGTGGCGCCGCATCCCCGCCCCGGCGCCGCCTCGGGCGCGGGGGCGGGGGCGGCGCCCGCGTCGGGGACGCGCGGGAGGAGGACCACGAAGCGGCTCCCCGCTCCCACCTGGCTCTCGGCCCAGACGTAGCCGCCGCTCTGCTTCACGATCCCGTACACGGTGCTGAGCCCCAGCCCCGTTCCCTTCCCCGCCGGCTTGGTGGTGAAGAAGGGCTCGAACAGGTGCGCCAGGATGTCGGGCTCCATCCCCATCCCGCTGTCGCGCACGTCCAGCCGCACGTAGTCGCCGGGGGCCACGTAGTACGGCCACCCCGTGCGCGGCTCCTGGGGGACGCTGGCGGCGGAGGTGGAGATGGCCAGGCGGCCGCCGCCGGGCATGGCGTCGCGCGCGTTCACGGCCAGGTTCAGCACCACCTGCTCCACCTGCCCGGGATCGGCCTCCACCCGCCCTGCGCCGGGGTCGAGCGCGACGTCGATCTCCACGTCTTCCTCGATCAGCCGCCGCAGCATCCGCCGGGTGTCGGCGATCACGGCGTTCAGGTCGACCACGCGCGGCTGCAGCACCTGGCGGCGGCTGAAGGCCAGGAGCTGGCGGGTGAGGTCGGAGGCGCGCTGCGAGGCGCGGTCGATCTCCTCCACCTCCTCGCGCCAGGGGCTGGCGGCGGGGAGGTCGCCCAGGAGGAGCCCCGCGTTTCCCTTGATGGCGGTGAGCAGGTTGTTGAAGTCGTGCGCGATGCCGCCGGCGAGGCGCCCCACCGCCTCCATCTTCTGCGCCTGCCGCAGCTGCGCCTGCAGCCGGCGCTCGTCGGTCAGGTCGCGCGCGACCACGGCGGCGCACTGCACCCGCCCCGCCGCGTCGCGCACCGGGCTCACGGTGATGCACACCAGCACGCGGCGCCCGTCGCTGCGCGTGCGCTCCATCTCCCGCCCGGCCACGCGCTCGCCCGCGGCCACGCGCGCCAGGATCTCGCGCTCCTCGGCGTGCGTCTCGGGGGAAAGGAACTCGAAGACGGGGCGGCCCACCGTCTCCGCCTCGCTCCACCCGAAAAGGCGCACGGCGGCGGCGTTCCAGCTCAGGATGGTGCCGTCGAACGCCTTGCAGACCACCGCGTCGTCCATCGTCCCCACCACGGCGGCCAGCCGCAGCACCTCGTCCTCGCGGCGGCGGCGGGCGGTGGCGTCGACCATCACGCCGCGCAGGTGCACCCGGCCGTCGGCGCCGCGGGCCACGCGGACCACGTCGCGCAGCCAGAGCGTGCGGCCGTCGGCGGCGCGGACGCGGTACTCGAAGGCGTGGTCGCGCTCCTCGCGCGTGGCCCGGGCGCAGAGGTCCACCACCCAGCCGCGGTCCTCGGGGTGGATCAGCGCCTCCCAGAACCCCGGCTCGTCCAGCCAGCGCTCCACCGGGTAGCCCAGCAGCGCGCGGGCGTGCTCGCTGACGAAGGTGAAGCGGATGGGGTCGCCCGTGGCCTCCCAGATGATGGCGTCGAGCCCCTCCACCAGCTCGCGCACGCGCCGCTCGGCGGCCTCGGCGTCGGCGCGGGCGCGGCGCTCGCGCTCCAGCAGCTCCGCGCGCTGGGCCTCCATCCGCACCCGCTCCGACGCGTCGCGGAAGAACACGCTGAGCCCCTCGCGCGACGGGTAGGCGTGCACCTCCAGCCACTCGCCGCCGCGCGGGGCGCGGCCCGTCACCCTGCGTGGCACCTGGCGGCGCATGGCGTGGCGGAAGGCGGCCTCGAAGTCCGTCCCCCGCAGCTCCGGCATGGCCTCCCACAGCGTGCGGCCGATCAGCTCCTGCGAGGGGCGGCGGGCCAGGCGCTGGGCGACGGGGTTCAGGTAGGCAAAGCGCCACTCCCCGTCCAGCGCGAAGAAGCCGTCGGTCATCCGCTCCAGCACCGCGATCCGCTCGCCCTCGGCGCGCGCCAGCCGCCCCACGCGGTCGATGGCGGCGCCGATCGCGCGGGCCACGCGCCCCAGGAAAGCGGCCGACTCGGTCTCGAGGGGGAGATGGGGATTCACCCCCGCCAGCAGGATTCCGCCCCCCAGCCCGGGCACGCGCACGGCCACGATGCGCCCCGCCTCGCCGCCGTCGTGGAGGCCGTGGACGTGGGACGGGTCCAGCTCCATCGCGCGGTCGGTGGCCAGCGCGCGGGCGACCGCCGGGTCGCGCGGGTCCAGCCACGCATCGGCGTCCAGCACGCCGTCCGGCAGCCCGGCCGAGGCGCGGAGCGGGAGGCGGTCGGGGCCGTCGGGGCGGAAGACGGCGGCCCAGGGAAGGTCCTCGCCCACGGCGGCGGCGGCGGCCAGCTGCAGGGCCACCTCGGCGTCGTCGGCGGCGCTGGCGGCGGCCAGGGTGCGGGCCACGGCCTGGCTGCGGCGCCGCGCCAGCACGTGCTCGGTGGTCTCGATGATGGAGACGAAGATCCCGGCGACCTCGCCGCCGTCGCCGCGCACCGGGGAGTAGCTGAAGGTGAAGAAGGCCTCCTCGGGGGTGCCGCGGCGGTCCAGCAGGAAGCGCGCGTCCTCGCTCCAGGTGGCCTCGCCGGTCTCCATCACCCGCTGCAGCATGGGGCCGGTGACGTGCCAGATCTCGGGCCAGCACTCGCGCGCGGGGCGGCCCATGGCGGCGGGGTGGCGCATCCCCAGGATGGGGATGTAGGCGTCGTTGTAGAGCAGGATGAGCTCCGGCCCCCACATCACCACCATGGGAAAGCGGGAGCCCATCACCATGTCCACCGCGGCGCGCAGCCCCGCCGGCCATCCGGCGGCGGGGCCCACGGGGGTGGCGGCCCAGTCCACTCGCCGCATCAGCGCGTCCGCCGCCACGGGGGCCGCGCGCGGGGCGGGCGCCCCGGTGTGTTCGTGCGAATGTTCGGCCTCCGCCCGGGGAAACACGCCGTCCGGCGGCCACCGTATGGCGGCCGCCACGCTTGTCGTTCTCTCCAGCATCATCCTCGTCCAGCCCTGGTCCCGCCGCGCGCACGCATCCCCCCGCGTGGGCGAATGCGGCGCGCCCCAGCGAAAGCCGCGCCGAACGGCCAATCTCCACCTAAACGGTTTCAGGTCAACGGGTTGGAGGGAGATCCGGGGAGATGCGCGGCGTTGGGCGGAGTGGACAGAATCCGGACAGAGGCGATGGAGATGGCTCGATTCTGGTCCGCCCGCGGGAGGATGGAGGTAGATGTGTCGAGATTTCGAGCAGTGTTCAGATTATCGACAGATCGCGCGAGTACGAGTTTCCGCGCATGCCGCATCATCCTCAACCGCATTTCACGCGGAGACGCAGAGAACTCAGCGCATGGGCGGAGTTCTCCGCGTCTCCGCGTGAGATTCGGCTGGAGCGCCTATTTAGCCGTAACGATTGCATCTGCCTGACTGATAGCCCCATCATTCTCCAGCGGCTGGAATCCGGAGCTGTCCAGCGCCGATCTCAACCCCGGAGGAGGTACGAATGCGCAAGCTGAAGCTGGACGTCGGCACCCTGTCCGTGCAGTCGTTCCCGACTGGACCGGCCGCCGCAGCGGCGGGGACGGTGAAGGGAAACGCCACGCCTACGCAGTTCTTCTGCACGCAGCAGTACAGCTGCGTCACCTATTGCGCCGCGACGGGGTGCCCGGTGCAGTCCAGGGACATCGGGTGCATCAGCGATCCCACGCGGTGCGACGGCTGCCAGCAGACCGGCGACATCTGCGCCTGACGGCGGATCCCTGCCCGGCGCATTTCACGCGGAGAAGCGGAGAAACAGAGAGTTCATCTCTGCTCCTCCGCTTCTCGGCGTGATTCCGGCGGATCTCGATGCGTCGCAGGCGAGATCGATGCTACGCCTCCGCCAGCGCCGGCTCCATCCCCTCGTCCAGGTGGGACTGCACGCGCTGGCGCAGCGCCTCGAGCGCCGGCTCCACCCGTTTGGGGCGTTTGAAGACCATCAGGCTCTTCCCGATCCCCTCCGCCCACCCCAGGGTGCGGTAGGGATACCCGTTCTCCTCGCAGAAGCGTTGCAGAAGCGGGCTGATCTGCGGGTACCAGGTGTGGCTGATGCCGGGGAAGAGGTGGTGCTCGATCTGGAATTCGGCGCCGCAGCAGAGGAGGCGGCCGATCGGCCCGGTGCGGTAGTTCACCGTGGTGACCGTCTGCAGCAGCAGGTAGTCCGAGTGCTTTCGGTACTCCCCCCGGCTCGCGTGCCCCTCGGTGGGGAGGAAGCGCGCCTCGACGGGGAAGTGCGCGGGGGCGGCGGTGGCGAACACGGACCAGCCCAGCAGCGCGCTCCGCAGCAGGTAGAACACGGCCACCTGCCCCGCCGGGAACCAGAGCAGCGGGATCCCGATCCACACCGCGTAGTGCGCGATCACCACGCCGAGGTCCATCCACAGCAGCGGGGTGCGCCGCCGGCGGTCGCGGAGCGCGGCGGCCAGGTAAACCCACGACGCGCGGATCATGTTCAGCGCCGTCAGTCCCACCGCGAGCGGCACCACCAGCCACTGCACCCGGTAGTAGCCGCGGCGCAGCGGCCCGCCGGACTGGAACTGCTCCTCCGTCAGCGCGAACCAGGGGAGAAGGTCCACGTCGTCGTCCAGCCCCACCACGTTGGGGGTGGCGTGGTGCACCGCCACGTGCTTGTTCCACCAGTAGTGGGCCGAGGTGCCGAACCAGATCCCGTAGCCGAACAGCGTCAGCGCCTTGTTCACCCACAGCCGCCCGCTGGTGCCGTTGTGCGACGAGCTGTGGGTGTGCGTGGTGATCCCAAGGTTCCCCATCGCCATCACCAGCAGCGCCGCGGCCTTCGCGGCGATGCCGTCCGCCAGGAAGTACGCCGCGGCGCCGCCCCCCGCCATCGCCAGCAGAAGCGCCAGCTCGGCGAGGAGGCGCGCGGTCGGTTTGCGGTGGAACCCGCGCGCGGCGAGCTCGCGGTTCAGAACGGTCAGCGGGTGCACGGACGCTCCACGAGGTAAGTAGTCCTAAGTCCTAAGTCCTAAGTCCTAAGTCCTAAGTCCTAAGTCCTAAGTCCCAAGTTGTTGGATCGATATCCCACCGTCGGCACTCAGCACTCAGCACTCAGCACTCAGCACTCAGCACTCAGCACTCAGCACTCAGCACTCAGCACTTAGGACTTGGGACTTAGCACTTAGGACTTTTCTACCTTAAACCCGATGCAACGGCATCGCCGCCGCGTAATCGCGCGCGAACAGCACCTGGTACAGCGCCGCGTCCGAGGCCCACGCCGCGGCGATCGCGCAGCTCAGGTAGTACTCCCACATCCGCTGGAAGCGCGTGTCGTACTTCTGCTGGTCGAGCGTGTGCTTGTTGGCGCGGAAGCGGTTCAGCCAGTGCCGCGAGGTGTAGCCGTAGTGGCGGATGAAGTTCTCCACGTCCAGGATGGCCAGCTCGTTCTGCTCGCAGCAGTGGGCCAGCTCCGAGAGCTTGGGCTGCCCGGTGCCGGGAAGGGCGTACTTCTGGATGAAGGGATCGTGGACATTCTTCGCGGTGTTGGCGCCCACCGCGTGCACCAGCCCGGTGCCGTGCGCCGGGAGCACCGCGGCGATGCGCTCGAAGAAGCGGTTGTACTCCTTGCGCGGCAGGTGCTCGAACATCCCGATGCTCACCACCCGGTCGAAGCTCCCGGAGATGGTGCGGTGGTCGCGCAGCTCGAGACGGACGCGGTCGGAGAGCCCCGCATCCGCGATGCGCTGGTTGCCGCGCTCGCAGTGGCGGCGGCTGGTGGTGATCCCCACGCCGGTGGCGCCGAAGTGCTTCGCGGCGTGCATCAGCATCCCCCCGAAGCCGCAGCCGATGTCCAGCACGTGGTCGCCGGGCCGCACGCCGATCTTCTGGCAGATGCGGTCGAGCTTGTTCAGCTGCAGCTGCTCGATGGTGTCGTCCGGCGTGTGGGCGTAGCCGCACGAGTACATCATGGTGACGGGGTCCAGGAACGACTCGAACACCTCGTCGCCCAGGTCGTAGTGGAACTGGGCGTTCCCCCAGTGCGTGCGGCGGAAGAGGTTGGCCACCTGCACGCGCAGCACCTTCGCGGCCGTGGCGGCATCGCCCTTCACCTTGCGGTCGATGCGGTTGCGAAGCAGCGGGGTGAGCAGGTCCTCGATGTCGCCCTCCTCCATCTCCCAGTCGCGGTCCATGTAGGCCTCGCCCAGGCCCAGGTTGCCGCCGCTCAGCACCCGCGCGAAGAAGCGGTCGTCGTGGATGCGCACCACGGGGGCGCCGCCGCGCTCGCCCTTCCCCACCGCCACCTCCTCGCCGCGCACGACGAAGCGGACGGACGCGTCCTCCAGGTGCCGGTCGAGCATGTCGAGGAACACGCGCTCGGCGCCGCCCGCGGCCCGTCGCGGGCGCTGCGGGGTGGGCGCGGTGGAGGACGGCGGTGTGGCGGTGACGGGAGGCATGGGCTGGTCCGGGGCCAGGGGGGAACGACGGGAGCCGGCAGGTTCGCGCTCCCATGGCGGATCACCGCGCGGGGAGCGGATGCAGCGAAGTATGAACGGGGGACGATGGTTCGCAAAGGATGTTGCGATGCGGGCGCGCGATTCGAGGAGCATTCCGCGGGCTGATTCGCATCGGCCGGCATCCCGATGGACGACGGTGAGCCGCAAAACGGAGCGGCCCCACCCCCTCGTGCGAGGGAGCGGGGCCGTGGGCCAGGCGCCGGATCGGCGACGCTAGGACTTCGCGTTCTTCGCCGGTTTCGGCTTGCCGGCGCTGTTGAGGGCGACCGCCTGGCGAACGAGCGCCTTGAAGGCGGGCTCGTCGACTTCTTCTCCTTCGCGGATGTCGATCGCGCGGCGTGCGTTTCCGTCCAGACTCGAGTTGAAGAGACCGGCCGGATCTTCCAGCGACGCGCCCTTGAGGAAGGTGAGCTTCACGACGCTCTTGTAGGATTCGCCCGTGCAGATGATGCCGTCGTGCGACCAGACCGGCGTGCCCATCCACTTCCACTCCTCGACCACGTCCGGGTCCGCTTCCTGGATGAGCCTGCGCATCCTGCCGAGGGTTTCCCCGCGCCAGTCGCCCAGCTCGGCGATTCTCTGCGAGATGAGCTCCGATGCCGGCCGGGCCGGGCTCGCGTCCGGTTTCTTCATGTTCTCACCCTGTGATGAGGATCCGCCGTTCCAGCCGGGATGGAGGCCGCCTCCTCGATCCGGCCGGCCAGCTGCTTCTCGTCGACGGCCGCCCGCACGTTCAGCTGCTGCGCTGTCCGCTGCGTCGCCGGGTGGCATACGGCAGCACGAAGAGGTACAGGCCGCTGAACAGGAGCAGGGCGAGCGGGAGCAGCGGCGAGTAGGTCACCCACGCGGGCGGCGTCCCCCGCGACATGGCGGCGAAGTTGGCGATCACCGTCACCGTGAAGACGATGGACAGCCAGCGGTGGGCCTGCCGAATCCATCGGTTCCAGCTCAATGCGGCCTCCTCTGAACACGAGCCTCGAGCGGATCGGGCACACCGGCCCCGATCGCCTTCGAACCGCTGCCGACGAATGCCGCCAGGTGCTCCCCGGTCAGCGTGGACCTCGCCGCCACCAGGCCGGCCGGGGTGCCTTCGAACACGATCCGTCCGCCGTCGTGGCCCGCGCCCGGCCCCAGGTCGATGATCCAGTCGGCGTGCGCCATCACCGCCAGGTGGTGCTCGATCACGATGACCGACTTGCCCGAGTCGACCAGCCGGTCCAGCAGCCCGAGCAGCTGCTCGAGGTCGGCCAGGTGCAGCCCGCTGGTCGGCTCGTCGAGCACGTAGACGCCGCCGTCGGCCGCCATGTGCGTGGCGAGCTTCAGCCGCTGCCGCTCGCCGCCCGACAGCGTGGTGAGCGGCTGGCCCAGCCGCAGGTAGCCCAGCCCCACGTCGGCCATGCGCCGCAGGATCGCGTGCGCGGCCGGCGTGCGCGCCTCGCCCGCGCCGAAGAAGCCGGCCGCGTCGTCCACCGGCAGGTCCAGCACCTGGGCGATATCGAGCCCGCCCAGCCGGTATTCCAGCACCGACGCCTGGAACCGCCGCCCCTCGCACTCCTCGCAGACCGTGGTGACGCCGGCCATCACGCCCAGGTCGGTGTAGATCACCCCGGCGCCGTTGCAGGCCGGACAGGCGCCCTCCGAGTTGGCGCTGAACAGGGCGGGCTTCACGCCGTTGGCCTTCGCGAACGCCTTCCGGACCGGCTCCAGCAGGCCGGTGTACGTCGCCGGGTTGCTCCGCCGCGAGCCGCGGATGGCGGCCTGGTCCACCGACACCACGCCGTCCCGGCCGCTCACCGAGCCGCGGATCAGCGAGCTCTTTCCCGACCCGGCCACGCCGGTCACCACCACCAGCACCCCGAGCGGGATGTCGACGTCGACGTCCTTGAGGTTGTGCGTGCGCGCGCCCCGCACCTCCATCACGCCCGACGGCGTGCGCACCGACGGCTTCAGCCTGGCCCGGTCGTTCAGGTGACGCCCGGTGAGCGTGCCGCTGGCCCGCAGCCCTTCGACGGTGCCCTCGAACACCACCCGGCCGCCGGCGGTGCCGGCGCCGGGGCCCAGGTCCACCACGTGGTCGGCGATCGCGATCACCTCCGGCTTGTGCTCCACCACGAGGACGGTGTTCCCCTTGTCGCGCAGCCGCAGCAGCAGGTCGTTCATCCGCCGGATGTCGTGCGGGTGCAGCCCGATCGTCGGCTCGTCGAACACGTAGGTCACGTCGGTGAGCGACGAGCCGAGGTGGCGGACCATCCGGGTGCGCTGCGCCTCGCCGCCCGACAGAGTGCCGGACGGCCGGTCGAGGCTCAGGTAGCCCAGCCCCATCTCCACGAACGAGTCGAGCGTTTCCCGCAGCGTGGCCAGCAGCGGCGCGGCCGACGGCTCGTCCAGGCCGCGCGCCCACCCGGCCAGGTCGTCGATCTGCATCTCGCAGAGGTCGGCGATGTTCTTCCCGTCGATCCTGGAGGACCGGGCGGCCTCGTTGAGCCGGGTGCCGCCGCACCCGGGACAGGGGGTGAAGGTGACCGCGCGCTCCACGAACGCCCGGATGTGCGGCTGCATCGCGTCGACGTCCTTGGACAGGAACGACTTCTGGATCCGGGGGATCAGCCCCTCGTAGGTGAGATTGATGCCGTTGATCCTGACCTTCACCGGCTCCTTGTGCAGGAAGTCGTGCAGCTCGCGCCGGGAGTACCCGCGGATCGGCTTCGCCGGGTCCAGGAACCCCGACTCGGTGAACATCCGCACCGACCAGCCGTCGGCGTTGTAGCCGGGGACGGTGATCGCGCCCTCGGCCAGCGACTTCGTTTCGTCGAAGAGCTGCGACAGGTCGATGTCGGTGACCGATCCCATCCCCTCGCAGCGCGCGCACATGCCGCCGTGGTAGACCACGTCGCGCACCACGATGCGCTCGCCCTCGCCCCGGTCCACGGTCATCGACCCGCTCGCCTTCCGGGTCGGGATGTTGAACGAGTAGGCGGTCGGGGGCCCGATGCGCGGCGTGCCGAGCCGGCTGAAGAGGATGCGCAGCAGGGCGTTGGCGTCGGTCGCCGTGCCCACCGTGGAGCGGGCGTTGGCGCCCATCCGCTCCTGGTCCACGATGATCGCGGTCGTCAGCCCGTCCAGCACGTCGACGTCGGGGCGGGCGAGCGTGGGCATGAACCCCTGCACGAACGCGCTGTAGGTCTCGTTGATCAGCCGCTGCGACTCGGCCGCGATGGTGCCGAACACCAGCGACGACTTGCCCGATCCCGAAACGCCGGTGAACACCGTCAGCCGCCGCTTGGGGATCTCGAGGCTGACGTCCTTCAGGTTGTTCTCCCGGGCGCCGCGGACACGGATCCGGTCGTGGCCGTCCGCGGGGTGCCGGCTGGGGGAAGCCATGTTCGCCCGCATCTCCGCCCCGGCCGGTGCGCCGCCCTGCCGGGTCCGGCTGCTCACGGGATCCTCGCGAGCAGGTCGGCGAGCTTCCCGCCCATCATGTTCCAGCCGTAGCGCGCGCCGCCGAACTCCCGCTTCTGGTCCGGCTTGAAGCCCGACTGCACGAGCGACAGGCGCGTGCCCGACGCCGTGGGCGTGAGCGTGAAGGTCACCACGGTGTCGAGGAAGGGAACGGTCCACGTATAGCTGAGCTTTCTCTGCGGTTCGATCTCCAGGACCCGGCAGCTCACCGTGCCGTCCCACCCGGGGTACGGCTGCGTCCGGAACGTGAACGCCGCCCCCGGCTCCAGATGGAGATCGATGACGGGGAGAAGCCACTCCGCGAGCAGCTCGGGCTCGGTGAGCGCGCGCCACACCTTCTCCGGCGCGTGCTGCAGATCGAACTCGAAGGAGATGGCTTCGCTTTGCGATGGGTCGGTCGTGTCTGCGCGGCTCATCCGTCCATCTTCTCCAGCAGCTGTTCCAGGCGATCGACGTGCTCCGTCCAGAAGGCGCGGTAGTGCGCGATCCAGTCGATGAGCGGCTTCATCCCGCGCGGCTCCACCCGGTAGTAGACGCACCGCCCTTCGCGGCGGCCGTTCACCAGGCCGGCGTCCTTCAACGTGGCCAGGTGCTGCGAGACCGCCGGCTGCGAGATGTCGAAGCGCGCCGTGAGGTCCTTCACCGCCGCTTCGCCGCGCGTGAGCGACTCGAAGATGGCCCGGCGGCTGGGGTCCGCCAGCGCCTGGAAGATCCTGTCTTCGCCCACGGCCGCGCTTTGCATGGATAACCAATAAGCGTTTGCTTATTAGTTGTCAAGCGTCGCGGATCGCGTGGTCCCGGCGCTCACCGCACCCGCGCGACGCAAATCCGCGGAACATAGTAATACGGAATCCGGGAATTCAGTTCGTGTATCCTCGCCGCATCAAGCCGACGTCATCCTGAGGCCGACCACACCGTAACCAGCGTCTAGACAGGAGGTTGCAGGCCGAAGGATCTATCGGCGCCACAGCACGTGATTTGGCTGGATGCACCGATTCTTCCCCCGGATTTGGTATTAGATAGCGCGAAGCCCCCCGGGCCGATGCCAAGGGGGCTTCGTCGACTGCGCCTCGCCGCTAAGTCACACCGAATCGGGGATCGATCGTGCAATCTGGTAGCACACGTGCGACCTCGCCTATAGATCCTTCGGCCTGCAACCGCTCGTTCGAGGGTAACGACGGTGTGGCCGGCCTGAATAGAAAGTTCCGCGCGCAGCCGGTCACCGGCGACTGAAGTCGCAGCAACAACTACGGGAAGCCTCGCAAACTGCGCGAGGCTGTTCGGCTCGGCGGCCGGTTTCGGCTCCGGAGGACGCCTCCCTTTCATCCATCGTGGTCGCGCGAAGCGCGGTGTTCGACTCAGGATGACGTCTCTCTGTGCGTTTGTGATGCACAGGTGATTACCAGATCCGGTATCAGGGGCCACAACGACTCGTCATCCCAGCCGAGGAACACGCGCGTGTCACGGTAGCCCGAGCGCCGCGCGAATCCGTTCGAGCTGCGGACACAGGAACGGGTCGCTGCGGAGCGTGGCATCCCATTCGCCGGGGTCCGCGAGCGGGAGCCAGCGCACCGCCGTGAGCTCCGCCCCGCCATCGGGCCCGCAGGGCGCCGGCTCGCCGCCCACGAGGCGGCACGCGAACGTCCGCCAGCGCGTGTACGTGCCGTCCGGCGGGTTGGCCGGCACGTCGTCGAGCACGGCGCCTACTTCGACCGCCACCCCGAGCTCCTCGCGCACCTCGCGCGCGACGGCCTCGGCGTCGCTCTCGCCCGCCTCATGCCCGCCGCCGGGCAGCGTCCAGAACGGCGGCTCGCCCGGCAGCGTGCATTGCAACAGCAGCAGCCGGCCATCCCGCACGATCGCCGCCTGGAGCCGCGTGTCGCGTATCGTCACGAGCGGTATGGGCTCGAGTATCGCCTGACGCCAGAGTTCAGCTGCGACGATCCGTCATGCCGCCGGGGCGCGCACGGGAGCTCCCTCGTGCCACGCGTCCTCGAGCGGGCCGGCCCGCAGCCCGGACACCGCCGGCTGCGCCGCCAGCCAGTCGACGAGAGCCTGCCGAAGCGCCGGCGTGACCGTCCGGCGCTCCTGGAATGCCATGACGTAGACGTCCCAGCACGTCCCCGTCCCGCCGCCCACCGAGAGGCCGAGCGCCTCGATCCGCGTGATCGCGGCGTCCCAGAAGTCGAGCTGCTGCGCCTCGGACCAGTCCGCGGGCGTGCAGAACCGCAGCTCGAACCCGAGCTCCTGGAACTCGCCGAGGCGATGCTTCTTCCGCTGGCGCTTGTTCATCCCGTGGCCGTGCCGCCGAGAGGCGCCTCGTTGGACACGGGCGACGAGATCGCGAACGCGAAGCCATCGGGGTCACGGAACCGGAACGCCCGCGCGCCCCACGGCATGTCCGCCGGCTCGGAAACGAGGCTGCCCCCGCACGCCTTGATGCGTGTGGCGATGGCGTCCACATCCTGCCGGGTGGTGAACATCAGCGAGATTCCCGCCCCCTTGGCCCGGTCGAGCCCCCTGGCCCCGTCGTCCTGGTTCAGGAGGAGCCGCGCGCTACCCGCACGGAGCGCCACCGCGCGGAGCGTGCCCTCGCGAGTGATCTCCCGCTCCACCTCGAAGCCCAGCGCGTCCCGATACCACGCGACACTGGCGTGGAGGTCGCGCACGGTGAGCGAAGCGGAGAGCGCCTCGGCGTGAAATTGTTCTGCGGTGTCGTGATCGATCATTCGCGGAAGGGGTGCGGGAAGCCTCAGGTTCACGATCAGCCGATTGCTGTGTGGAGGGCACTACTCCAAGGAGAGCAGGGGCCGCTGGCGGATACGATCGGTGTCTACAACGGTGAAGCGGCCCTCCAGCTGAAGTTCCTCAATGGCGAAAAGGTTGAAGAGTACGCGGCCTGCTTCCTCAGGATCGGCTGGGCTCAGACGGAGATAGATGATGCCCGCCGGGACGGGACTTCCGCGGTGATAGACCAACTCGCCAAAGTCACGGTCAAAGGTAATGAGAATCTGTCCGTGCTGACGTGCATGCGAGAGCACCTCGGGGTCGGGAGTGCCGGGCGCAAGCTCGATCATCGCCTCGACCATGTACCCGGCCGTGCGAAGCAGGCGGATGCTCGGCACCGGCACGTTCTCGTCCGCGAGCAGGCGCACTACCTGGCCCCAAGCTGGACGGCATAGAAGGATTCCTCGTGCATCGCCTCGGCTGCGAACGCGAAAACCGCCCGGAGCGCTTCGGGGGTGAGCTGGGGATAGCCCTCCAGCACCTGCGCAGACGTCCACCCTGAGGCGAAAAGCTCCAAGAGGAAATCCACCGCCAGTCGAGTACCACGCACGACTGGCTTCCCGGTCAGTACGGCAGGATCGGAATGGATGTGCTCGCGCCAGTTCATCGGCCCTCCCTTCGAAACGGATCTGGGGCGACGCAACCGCGACGCCGTCACCGAAAGCTCGAACCGAGCGTAGGAACCTGCAAGTGGTCGAACCACCGCCGCATGCCGTTTTCAGGCCGCAGCCGATGATTCCTGTTCAACCGCGGACTTGATATCGTTCAGGTCTTGCAGGAGGGCCCTTTTCGCCACGCCCTTGAAAAGAAGCCCCATCGGGATCGACAGCAACCCTGCAACGATGCCCTGGGGCTGGGAATCATGAGAGCTGCTCAACGTAATGCCGCCGCTGCTCTCCGAAATGCTGGTGGTGGACAGGAATACGAATCCATCGCTTTCTGCCCTGGTCTTGTAGAACTCGTTCCCGGCAGCATCGGTGATCCACTTTTCCGCGGTAGCCGGCTTGCCGAACAGCATCCGCGTCTCTCGCCACTTCAGTCCCACGAGCCCGCTCGCCGGTTTTTCGAGAATCTCGATCTTTTCGATTCCGCTGATGGTTTCCGAGGCGTTCTCGATGTCGGTCATTGCCGCCCAGACTGCCGCCCTGGATCCCTTGATGGTTACCTGCGCTTCAACGATCATGGTGTTCCTCCCGGGGTAGGTGCTACATCGGCGGGCCATCCTCGTCGGCCGTGGGGCCGTACAGGGCGAGCACGGGGATGCCGAGCTGGCGCATGTAGCCGGTGAGCTGGGCGCGGTGGTGTACCAGGTGGTTGATGGCCATCGAGGGAACACGGTGTAGCGCGGCATCCCCAGCTGCGTGATGCTGCCGCTGCGCACGGTGAATACCCGCGTCCATGCGCCTTCCGGCACGGCGGCAATGGCCTGCGTGATCGCGATCGCGGCGCTCTCGTACGCGCTCATGAGCTGGTCGTGCGTTGCGGGCGCGCCGCCGGGCCAGCGTTCCGCGGCCACGTCGTAGCCGTCGCGCGAGAGCACGGTCGCGGCGAGGTTCAGCACCTCCACCAGGTGGGTGGCGAGCGGGCCCATCGCCCGTGACCGCCCGTCCGGCCGCCAGTTCCAGTGCTCGTCGGGCACGCGCGGCGGCTTGCCGCCCGAGCCCGCAGCGATCAAACACACGGCAGCCGCGGGAGGGATCACCTGCGGCTGCCGCGATGTTTTCAAGCGATCTGACAAGGGTCAGGGGTGCGGGACCGGCGCGTAAGGCTGTCGCCCGGCGAAACATGGGCGTCCCCGCATTCCCTGCAGCCGATTGTCGGGCGTCTGCCCGAGGTTGGATGGGCTACCTTCTCGGCTCATATCGCATCGCCACCGCGCCCGAGCCGAGCTCGAGCCGGCTCACGAGCTTCAAGTCGAGAGGCTTCGAGAGCCCCGCGAACAACGTTGGCCCATGGCCCGCTACCCTGGGGTGCACGACGAACTCGTACTCATCGATCAATCCCAGCTCCGCCAGCGCCTGCGGGAGCTTCACGCCTCCCACGAACAGTCCCTTGCCCGGCTCCCGCTTGAGCCGCTGAACGGCCTCCCCCAGATCCCCGCGCACGAGCTCCGCGTTCCAATCGACCCGGTCCAGGGTGCTCGACACCACGTACTTCTTTGCCGCGTCGATCGTACGAGCGAAGGGTTCCATCCAGTCGGGCCTCGCTCCCGGCTGCGCCGGCGGCCGCCATGCTTCCTCCATCATCTCGTAGGTCACCCGGCCAAAGAGGAGGGCATCGGCCCGCTCGAGGTTCTCGATCGCGTGACGATGCAGCTCGTCGTCAGGGATCGCGCCACGATGATCGCAGCACCCGTCCAACGTGACGTTGATGGAATACCGAAGGGGTCGCATGACGTGCTCCTGAAGTGGCTTGGCGACACAAGGGTCAGGGGTGCGGGGCCGCTCAGGCCGCGCGCAGACGTCTGCCCCGCGCGACGACCGCCGCCTCCAGGAGCGCGGCCCCCGCCACGCCGAGCGCGTAGGCCAGCAGATCCCGCGCGTCGAAGCCGCTCCCCAACGCCAGGTGCCCCGCACGCGTCGCGCGGATCGCGTCGAGTGCCGGGGCGTGGTACAGCTGACTCGCCTCCACGGCAGCGCAGACCGCGTACGCCACGGCGCTCCGCGCTGCCAGCCGCACACCGGGGGCCAGCGCCCCCGCCCCCCACGCGACCATCGCGGCCCAGAGGGCGTCACCGAGCACGTCCCGCGCGACCGGCCCGAGCGGCGCGCCGCGCAGGTGGACGAGCAGCCCGACGGCGATCGTCACCACGACGGCGGCGAGATACGCCACGCGAGTCATGGGCAGCGTGGAGGCCGGAACATTCTGGACCATGTAACGACTCAAGGGTCAGGGATGCGAGGCCGGCGCGCAAGATCCTCGTCACCCGAAAGCATGGACGGCCCCGCCATCCCCTGCAGCTGATTGTCAGGCGGGCGGCCACGCTCTACCCCCGCGCCGATCGGCGCCAGGCGAAGAGGAGCATCAGGCAGAGCAGCATCGCCACGAGCAATTCCACCGTGTGATTGGGATTGGGACGCTCTTGCGGCGGAGCGACATTGCTCGATGGCGGCGAAGGTTCAGCAGGCGGCGGAGGGTTCGGCGGTGCAGTAAACAGAGTAGTGTCAACTGGGTCCGCCACTGATGTAGTGTCGGTGACACCACTGTCGCCCGCTTCCTGATTCTCGTGAGGGTGCCCGTGCTCGTGCTCCTCCAGGGAGTCGTTCCCGCCTCCTGCCGATACTGGCATGCCAGATTCACGGACCGTTCTGTCGGGCGCACGCGAAAGGGTCTGTTGGTCTGTTGGAACAGTGAGAGGCCTATTGATGGTGGTGGGTGGTAAGCTGTTTACAGGTGGGGGTATGGAGCGAATGGTGGGCGGCGTCGGTCGGATAGGCTCGATCGGTTTTGGCAAAGCTCTCACCTGTGCAGTGACCACCGACGTCTGGGCGGCAACACACACTGTCAGGATCATGAAGAGCAGCGTGCGTCCCGGGACGATCATTGACAGCGACAGCCAGGATATGCCTTGAGCAAGCGCGGGGGCAATGGGTGACACTGTCACCAACCTGCTCACGCGTCCCTGGAACGCGAGGAGCGGAGCGTCCGAATCAGGGGGACTACTCATGGGTAGTGATATCAGTGGGTTAAAGCCGCCTATCGGATCAAGGGTCAGGGGTGCGGGGCCGCCGCGCAAGCCTTTCGACCGCGAAACCATGGACGGCCCCGCATCCCCTGCAGCCGATTGTTATATTAGGCCGCGTACGGTTCAGCGATAGTGGAGGAAAGCGCGAACGAATAACACAGTCGCGCCACGCATACGTCGCTTGATGCAGGGTTAAACCGGGACACGAGGGTTGCCCCTCATTTTGCCGCCTTCTCACGTGCTTGGAGTGCACGTGCTGCCTCGCGGATTAGGCGAATGACATCCGCAGTGCCGCCGCCCATCGAATCTGGTTTGAGTGGCGAGATCGCACCAAGCAGGCGCTTCGCAAGGGATTTCTTTAGGCCAACGGCGTCGTCCTTTGGCATATCATGGATATAGTTCTGAACAGCGAGCACCCCCAAGCCGCGAAGTCGGTAATCCTCCGAACGATCTCGGTGCCGTGCAGCTTCACGAGATGCGTAGCCTGCCGGAATAAGAAGTGTGAAGGCGAGTCCAAACCGGAGGGCTATCTCGGTCCAGGCAAGTGGGTGTCTTGCATCTTGAAGCGAGTATGCGACGAAACCCGCGACAATGAGCATTAGTCCGAGAGCAACATAGCGAAGAAAGTCAGCTGCGCGACGTTCGTGATCGGAAGCCAATTGATACGCAGCTGCGGCGGGTCCTTGGCGAACTAAGCCTAACCGCTCCTCAACCTCCTTCAAGGCCGATTCAAGCTCGGCTCTCCGAGCCTGAAAGGTCTCTGTCTCCGAGCGCCATCTCTGGCGCTCCTCATCTGCAAAGCGATGAAGCGTCCCGATCTCATGATCTCGTGCGGTTTGTTGTTCGTTCAAGAATTCCTGGGCTTGAGTCCTCAGTCGCTCGATGGCGTCCCTAAAGCCCGTACCAGTTTGAGTCACTGACTCTGCCGCCCGCTCAACCGCCGTTTCCGTTGCTTCGCGGAGGCGCGTAACACTTTCCTCGAGCTCCGCTTGCTTTGTAAGCAAGGGAGTAATTTTCCCCGTGTATGTTTGGACAGCACCCATGAAAGTTAGATGAAGAAGTAGCTCGATTCGAGTCAGGGCTTCACTGACAGCGGCGGCCGACTCTGCATTTTGCTGCACTTGATAGGCCCGCGAAGCTGATGCAATCTCACCAAGTTTTTCCTCGAGGTTCCGACGTATATCGGGGTTAAAGTCATGACCTAGTAATTCAAGTTCAACAAACCCGTCAGTACAGGAGGTGAGCCGCGGCAACGCGTCCGTTAACAAACCGCTTTCAAGCGCTCGCTGCGCAGGTTTAGGGAGGTCAGTAGCCCAGAAGATCTCGACTCTTTCACGAACTGAGCTCATGGTCGCCTCCAGTAGGTGAGTGTACCGTGAGGAGATCACCTGCGGCTGCCGCAAGATTTGACCAGCGGCCTAACGACACAAGGAGCCGGGGTGCGGGGCCGGCGCAGAGCTTTCGTCCACGGAATCATGGACGGCCCCGCGTCCCCTAGAACCAATTGTTAGGCTGCAGCTACTTGTGGCCGATCAGGCGATTGGCGTTCGGACCCTAAAGTGGATGTTGAAGGAGGATACGATGTTGCCGTCGAAATACCAGATATACCGCTGCCGGCCCCCCACGATCTGCGTGCTGTGATGGTTCGAGGAGAGCATCTGCATGTCAGGATCCAACTCGACCGTCCATTTGATACTCCATCCCGGCTGATACCTATCCGTGCCGACCACGTAGTAATCACAGATCATATAGCGCGAATAAACAGGATCAGGTGAGCACGTATAATTGTCGTAGCTATGCTCCATCTGGGCTGTGCCACTAAGGTCTTCGATGTACGTTCTATCGCCCAAGGTACGGATCGTAGGGTTCGAAAAGCGGTGAAGGTCGGAGATAGTGCTTCCATAGTTGGAAGAGTTGACAAACATGCTCCAAGCAACATTATCCATCGAAACCTGGTACCACCCGCGGTCGGGATTTCCGTATCGCTCTAGCTTGTGAAAACCTTCTATCTGGCAGCCGCATAGAAAGACAGTAGACACAAGCAATGAGACGGGCAGTAGCTTGTTTTGCATGATGACCATCCATACGAAAATGGTGAAAAAATTACGGCGGGACAGAAGTCAACCATGGTACTATTATGAGTCTTAAATGTGTTGTCAACTCTCGCAACGGCGGCTCGCCGCCTGAGCGGACCAGTATGAACACACGGCAGCGCAGGAGGGATCACCTGCGGCTGCCGCGATAGTTGCCCAGCGGCCTAACGCCTCAAGGGTCAGGGGTGCGGGGCGCGCAAGACTTTCGTTGGCGAAATCGTGGACCGCCCCGCATCCCCTGCAGCCGATTGTTAGGCCGCTACTAGCCAATTCTCCACCCGACGGGGAGGCATCAAGCATGTGCTCTCGGAGTTCTTCACTGCTTCGGCACCCCGGCAATCTCCATCCTCACTCTTGCACCTAGCTCTTCGAGCTTGGCAACTACTTCCTTCGCGAGGTCCCTATGAAATCTACCGACGCGCTGCGGGGCGCCACCCACCAAGTCTTTCGCCTCCTTCAGTCCCAACGACGTAATCTCCCGCACTGCCTTGATGACTTGGATCTTTCTCTGCTAGTTTCGAAACATCGTAGTTGGTGATGTTGGCTTCTCTCGCGAGTTCGTGATTCAATGCGAGCGTGTTGACGAAACGCTTTGCGCGACGCGGATTGTCCCCAAGCCCTTGTATCAGGATATCGCGACACGGCCGCAAGGGTTCGGAAAGCAAGGATGATACATACTGGCTCATAGCTTCCGGTGTGGTCGGCGGAACAGTGAACGGAAGTGCACAATCTTGTCCAAGTACTGAATCTCGGCGACAGCCCCATCTCCATAACGATGCGAGATGCTTCGTTCCAACGCAGAGCGATCAACGCCGAGGAAGTACACGAATCCTGGAAGGTTCAAATAGAGCTTCAGCGCTTCCATCATGGACAGCGTGGTTTCTGCGCTGCGCCTATCAAGGTCGTCGATGAAGAAGATGAGTCGACGTGTGCCTCCCGCCGTGGCGGTTCGAGCTAACTGTTGAAAGTAGTCACGAAGCCGTGTTCGAACTTCACGAGTTTGGAACTGCTCCTCCTCATACTGAGCGAGTAATTCCTTGATATCTTCACCGCAAGTCCTGTAAGCTTCTTCATCAACGCCCCGCTAAGCGCCGTGGCAATGGTAAGAATGATCTTCTTTCCCTCTTCGCCCAAATCCAGCTACTGAACCAAAGTCTGCAGCAGAGCAACCGCGGGGCTATCGTCGTACTGGTGCAACCAGGAATCAAACCAGATCGTCACGGTGCGATCTCGGTCTAGCTTCTCACACCACCGAGTGCCGGCTCTGAGGGGCCAGGCCGCGCCTGCTCCGATGAGGTACTTGAGGCTGTCCTTGGACACATCTATTCCGAGGTCCTGAGCGAAACCCCAGAGGTCTTGGAGGCTCGGCATGCTCATAGCGGCGCGGGGGCGCAGAGTCGTGGGAAGAGGGAGCGGGAGAATTATCAGGGGCCGTGGTGGCGGCCTAACGGATCAAGGGTCAGGGGTGCGGGGCCGCTCAGAGCCTCAGCCGCGAAAACATCAATGGCCCCGCATCCCCTGCAGCCGATTGTTAGGCGGCGCCGGGCCCGGCAAGCACTGAAGCGGAAAGGCGCGCCGATGGTGGTGGCGCCGACGGGCCGCGGAACTGGTGCGCACCGGCGTGGCGCGCCTGGACGTTCCGTTCGAAAGCGGCTCGCACGATACAGCCGCGCCGCACCTGAGCTCGCCGAAGCGAGTCGATCGCCTGGTGCGCGGCGGTGACTCTCAGCACGGATGCCCCGGCCGGGAGCACCGCGCACGAGAGTCTGTCGCCGCGCCGAGTGCGCCGCACCGAAGCTTGGTCCGGCGGCGCCTAACTGCCGTCTAAGTAGACCGGTTCCCGATAAGCGCGCAAATAACACCCGTGCACGCCGAGTTCCCGCCCGCCCGCCCGATCATCCATCGGCACAGCAGTCTCGACCGCCGCGGTGCCGACCATCCTGCGCATCCGCCCGCCGAGCGTCACCCGCCGGGGAGGTGCGCGGCTCCGGAAGGCTTGCCGCGGGTTGATCCAGGGCCCGCACGGCGGCGAGATACGCCGGTGGCATGAGCAGCCGCTGGATGATCGAGCGCAGTCCGGCGCGGACCAGCACTGGATAGAAGCGAAGCAGAGGGCGCAGCCACTCCGCACGCTTCAGCCGCAGCAGGCCCCGCACATGCCCGGGCGTCAGGATCGCCTGGAGCCGCAGCAGGAGATGGTACCGCCAGGGGCCGAGGTGCTTCCGGTACTGGGCGTACAACGCTTCGGTGCCCTCGCCATGCACCAGATCGCGGCGCAGGTGGAGCTCGCGATCGGCCCTCCATTCGTCGTACGCCGGCGGGAGATCGGGGATGCCGAGGCCGGTGCCTACGCGGTAGAACACGTCGTAGAGCTCGCGCCGCTCGTCCGCGCTCAGGGGCCGCGCGAACATCTCGTGCGCTCGCTCGGAGTAGTCGATGAGCATGTAGAGCACGTCGCGGTGGGCCCAGTCCGGGATGTGCCGGCCTCGCTGGCGCTCGACGGCCTGGTGGACCGCCCGGATTCGACCGAGCGTGCGCGCGGCCGTCGCTGCGTCGGCGAAGACGATCCCCTGCGCATAGCTGGCCGTGGAGAAGAGCCGGCCGATGGGATCGCCCGGCAGCTTCCCGGTGAAGAACAGCCAGTCGACCGCGCGGTTGAGCGCGAACTCGGCGGCGGAGCCGGCGAAGACCAGGAGCACCATGTCTCCATCTCCCCAGATCCTCCGCACGATGGAGCTCTGGTCGACGAAATCAGCCACGGCACCGCCACTGACAGGCGCTTCCAGAAGACAGGCGTCGCCGCGCACGCTGCCGGATCGGGCGCCGACCGGCGTGGATGTACGGGTCATGAGCACGCTCATCTCTCGATCCTCACCTTCTCGACGTTGTCGAACCGCTCCGTGTCGATCAGCAGGAGATAGGGGTCGATGCCGGCATCGGACGGCCTGCGCGGCACCGTCACCGTGATCGTCTGCCGGCCGGAGCGGATGCGGTGGCTCCGCAGGTACAGCGTCTCCCCGAAGTCCGCGCCCTGCTCAACGGTGGGGGCGAAGACGCCGACCGGTATCCACTCGTCCATCGGCACCTCCGTCTCCACGCCCGCGGGGTCGACGGTCACCTTGCGCGCCCGCAGGCGCAGCGTCACGCGCCAGGCGCCCGCCGCGGTCCGCGCCGCCGTGGCGCGCTCCGTCTTCAGGTCCCAGAAGGTGTTCGCCTCGAACAGGTCGTGCAGCAGGGGGCGGAGCGAGTCCGGCGTGACCGCCTGCAGTTCGCGGTACAGGTCCAGGGTGGTGGGGAGCGGCGGCGCTCCCGATCCATGCTTCCCGCGCAGGCGCCGGAAGGCCAGGTCCACCCGCTCCCGGCCGGCGTACTCGCTGAGCGCGAACAGCGCGAACGGGCCCTTGCGGTAGGCCGCGTACGGATCCATCGCCCGGAGCAGCGGCACCGACTGGCGCACGGGCTTGATGGGATCCGGCTGCCGGAAGAACCGCCGGAGCCGCTCCAGGTGCTCGCGCCCGTAGGTATCCTCCACCACCCCCATCGCGGCGTACCACGCGAAGCTCTCGCTCAGCAGCGGGGCGCCCTCGGCGAAGGCGTAGGGGACGCCGAACTGGTGCCCCATCTCGTGCGCCATCACCGCGAAGGGAAAATCCAGCCCTTGGGGATCGATCCGCGGGTCGTAGAGGGCCCATCCTTCTCCATAGTCGATCACGCCCGCGTCCGAATGCGCGCCCATGCCGCGCGCGGGGTTCTCGACCAGCGTGATCTGGCCGTACGGGTACGGGCCGAACCGCCGGCTGTAGGAGTCCAGCGAGGCGCGCACGCTGTGGAGGATGCGGTCCAGGTTCGCCGTGTGCCCCGGATCGTGGTAGATGCGGATCGCGACCCCCTGCCCCGCGCCCGCCGCGGGGCTCCACCGCGCTTCACGCACCGCGTACCTCGCGGAGAAGATGGAGTACTCGTTCCCGATGGGGGCATCGGTGGCGTAGTGGAAGTAGCGGCGCCCGCCTTCCGTCCACGTCCGGCGCAGCGCCCCCGGCGCGACGGCGACCTGGTCCGCGTCGGTGCCCACCACCGCCTCGAAGGCGATGCGCCCGGTGGCGGCCGGGTCCTGGCCCGCTTCGCCGGTGACGTCCCGGCCCGCGTCCACGTCGGCAAGGAGAGGGAACATGCGGCGCGGAGCGAGTCCGTGCGCCCGCCGCTCGGCGGGCTTGAAGAGCTCGCGGCCGGGCTGGTAGCCGATGGCGGGGAGCCAGCCGTTCTTGAACCAGGTGCCGTTCGCCACCACCGAGCCGTCGGCGCCCGCGGTGCGGAAGCCGCGCGACCGGTGGTGGACCACGAAGCCGAGCCGCAGCGAGTCGCCGGGCTGCAGCGGCGTCTTCAGCGCGTAGATCCGGTGGCCCAGCTCCTCGTCGGCGGCGACGAGCGCCGACGGCCGGTCGAAGGACACCGGCCCCGTCTCCACTCCCCAGGCGGTGGCCACGTGGATGGAGTCGATGGGGACCGCGCCGCCGTTCACGAGCTGGTAGGTGCCGCGGATCTCCGCCTCGCGCCGCCCGGGATGGATCTCCACGCGCAGGCGCGTCCCCGTGAGCCGGGGCTGCGGGACGTTCGCGTACCGCCCGAAGCGCCGCTCGTACCGGGCGCTCCGCTCCCCGCCGTCGGACGCGGTCGAGTACCGGTTCAGCACGTTGGTGTTGTAGAAGATGAAGCCGCCCAGCGTGAGGATGAGCCCCGCCGCCACCGCCGCGGTCCAGGCCGCCGGACGCGTGAAGCGGCGGCGCGCCAGCTGCAGCCGCATCCCCAGTCCCCCCTCCATCCCCCGCACCCAGAGCAGCCGGGCCGCGACGGCGAGCAGCAGCGCCCACGCGGCCCAGTAGAGCTTGAACCACGCCCACGGCCCCAGCGACAGCCCGAATCCGCGCATGTCCGAGTACCGCCAGCGCGGCCCGGCCCCGTAGACGAGCAGGTCGTGATGGATCCCCAGGCTGGACGCGAAGAGGATGGACGCGTAGACGAGGAGGGCCGCCAGGTGGCCCACGTATTTCTGGTTGACCACCCCCTGCACCACCAGGGCGAGCAGGGCGAAGAGGAGGTACTCGGGAAGCTGGAGCCCCAGCAGCACGCGCAGGTACAGCCCGATCTCGAAGTCGTGATATCCCATGCGCGCCTGGGCGAGCATCCCGGCCGCCGCCAGCAGCATCATCCACATGGCGAGGACGAGGCCGAGCCCCAGGAAGCGGCCCAGGAACAGGACCCAGTCCGGCGCCGGCGACGCGTCGGTGATCTCGCCCAGCCCCGCATCCCGCTCCCGCCAGACCAGCTCTCCGGCCCAGAGGACGATGAGCAGGGGGATGACGAGCCAGGGGGTGAGGGGATTGGCCAGCGGCGTGGTCAGGAAGGTGAGGACGTGCGCGGTCCGGGGGAGCAGCGGCGTGCCCAGGTCCTCCATCTTCTCCGGCAGGACCAGGACGACGATGGCCGCGAGCACGGCCATCACCACCAGCCCGCCCCGCCCCTTCGCGATCGTGCGGAACGAGTCCCATGCGATGGCGAACGCCAGGCGCGCGTGGGTCGCGAAGTCGAACGTCTGCGGGACATGCGGGACGGAGATGGGGGCGGTCCTCGCGACGTCGCCGGCCGTGGGCGTGGGAGCATGCGTCTCCCGCCGCCGCGCGATGCGGCTCGACCCGGGACCCGCCGTGTGGTGCGCGAAGCGGAAGCGGGCGTACGTGAACGCGAGCGTCCCCAGCGCGACGCCGAGCCACACCAGGCGGCTCCAGAGCAGCGGGCCCTGCAGCTGGATCAGGCGCGTGCTCTTCTCGATCGGCGTCCACCCCAGGATCAGGTCGGAGGTGATGAACACGTGGCCGAAGACGTCGAGCAGCGCCGCCAGATCCTGCCGCTCCAGGAAGATGGCCGTGAAGAACATCCCCCCGTAGGCCACGAAGAAGAGGAGCACGCTCCCCAGGTAGCTCGCGATGGCACGGCGGCCGAGCGCCGCCCACGCGAACTGGATGGCCGTGCCCACGAAGGCGTTCGGCAGCGCGAGGAAGCCGTAGGCCGTGAGGTAGGCGGCCGGCCGGAAGGGACCGACCACCGCGGCGTCCACGCCGGGCGCGTACACGGCGAGCATGACGCCCGCCGGCACGGCCAGCAGGATCAGCGCGTTGAGGGCGAAGGCGGCGAGGAAACGTCCGCCCAGGTACGCGGCCTTGCTGACGGGAGCGGTCCAGGTGAGGGGATGCATCCCCGTCTCCATGTCGCGCGCCGCCGCCTCGCCGGCCACCGCCGCGGCCACCACGAACCAGAACAGCCCGGCGAACACCGTGACGCTGGCGATGATGAAGGGCGAGTTGAGGAAGAAGTCGGCGTAGAGCGCGTCGGAGAGGGCGTTTTCGCGGACGAACAGGAAGGCGATCACGCCCAGCGCCGTGAAGTAGAGCCAGGTGGAGAGGCGGCGCAGCTGGTAGGCGAGCTCGAAGCGGAAGATCTCGCGGAACTTCACGGCGCCACCTCCGGCACCGCCGGCTCGCGGCGCCGGCCGTGATGGCCCGCCATGGTGCTGAAGTAGACGTCCTCGAGGTCCGGCTCCACCGGCTCGAAGCCGGCGCCGGGCGAGGCATCGGCGTGGACGTGCACCACGGTGCGGCCCCCGAGCAGCTTGGTGGAGATGACGTCGTGCTCCCGCTCCACCTCGGCGAGCGAGGCGCGCTCGATCACCCGGCGCCAGATCCGCCCTCTCATCTCCTCCATCGCGGCGAGCGGCTCGGCCTCCAGCAGGATCTCGCCCCGGTCGATGATCGCCATCCGCGTGCACAGCTCGGAGACGTCCTCCACGATGTGCGTGGAGAGGATGACCACGCTGTTCTCGCCCAGCTCGCTCAGCAGGTTCAGGAAGCGCACCCGCTCGCCCGGGTCCAGCCCGGCCGTCGGCTCGTCCACGATCATGAGCTTCGGATTGCCCAGGAGGGCCACGGCCACGCCGAACCGCTGCTTCATTCCGCCCGAGTAGCCGCCCAGCTTCTGCCCGCGCACCTCCCACAGGTTCGTCTGCCGCAGCAGCGCCTCGACGACCTCCCTGCGCGCCTTCCTCTCGGCGATGCCCTTCAGCCGCGCGAAGTGCTCGAGCAGCTCCTCCGCGCTCACCCTGGGGTAGACGCCGAACTCCTGCGGCAGGTAGCCCAGCGTCTGCCGCACCAGGTCCTTCTGCCGCACGACGTCCAGGTCGCCCAGGCGGATGCTGCCCTCGTCCGGCTCCTGCAGCGTGGCCAGGATGCGCATCAGCGTGGACTTGCCGGCGCCGTTGGGGCCGAGCAAGCCGTACATCCCCGCCGGAATCGTGAGCGTCACATCGTTCAGCGCCTGCACGCCGTTGGGATAGGTCTTGGATACGCCTTGAATCCGTAATTCCATGGGCTGCCCGTGGTCCCCGAAGATGGCTGTGCAGAAACGCGGTGGGAGTACTCGGCGGTACGATGAAGTACTTTATCATACAAAGAAGGTGTGCGCAAGCACGCGGGGATGCGCGCGAGCCGGCACACTCTCATACCGGATCGGGGATCATCGTGCAATCCGGAAACGCACGTGCGACCGCGCTTATGGATCCTTCGGCCTGCAACCGTGCGTGCGAGGGCAACGACAGGGTGGCCGGCCTGAATGGAAAGTTCCGGGCGCAGCCGATCACCGGCAACTAAAGTTGCAGCAACAACGACGGGAAGCCTCGCAAACTGCGCGAGGCTGGTTCGGCTCGGCGGCCGGTTCCGCTCCGGAGGACGCCTCCCTTCCATCCATCATGGTCGCGCGCAGCGCGGTGTTCGACTCAGGATGACGTCTCTCCGTGCGTTTGCAATGCACCGGTGATTGCCAGACCCGGTATCATCACCCGCAGGAGGCGCCGCCTGGATTGCACCGGGAGCATGCAAAGGACCGGCGGAGGGCCTGATGAGCCCTCCGCCGGTCCTGTTCATCCACCGATCCGTTCAGCCTCTCGGCCGATTGGCTCAGTACATGTCGCCCACTCGAACGCCCAGGCATTGCGCGCCAGAGCCAGGCCATACCCGTTCACGCATAGGAAACGTTGTACGTGAACTCTACGCCCTTCGGCGCCAGATCGGTGAACAGCCGGGCCGTGACCTGGTAGCTCCCGCTGGGGAGGGTGGCGCCCAGCGCCAGCCCTCCGTCGCCATCCTGAAACGTCACGGACCCACCCGGGACGGTGATGCTCTGCGACGACGAGGCGCCGGCCTCGTCCTGCACCGTGACCTCGAGGCTGGTGAAGGTGTGTCCAGGCGGCAGGGCTGCGGCGTCGGTGAAGGTCATGGTGCCGGGGAACGACACGCCCGACGCCACGTACGGGTCCTCCAGCGGCGACGCCGTGGCCAAGCTGTCGGCGTAGTCGAGCACGGAGGCGAGCCCCATCAGCTCCACCTCGGGACCGTACCGCAGGGTGTAGCGGAAGAGCAGGCCCCCCGGGCACATGTCGGTGAACACCCGCACCCGCACGCCGTAGGTGATGTTGGGGACCGACCCGTCGAGCACGATCCCCGTTCCGTCCAGGTGGTCGAAGGTCACGGCGCCGCCGGCGGCGGCGATGGTCTTGCGGGCGGCGTTCCCCAGCCCGTCGGCCACGGTGACCTCGATCCGGTCGAAGACGTGGCCCGTGGGGAGCGTGGAGACGGCGTCCTGGAACGTCATGCTCCCCGGGTGCGGTGAATCCGCCGGGGCCACCAGCCGGTCGGCCAGCGGGGCGGCCGGCTGGTACATGTCGGCGCAGGTCACCACTGCCTGGAAGAATGAGTAACCCTCGCTGCACGTGGCGGGCACGGTGAGCACGTCTTCGTTCAGGCTGAACATCCCCGAAGTGTTCTCCACCTCCACCCTGAAGCGGTGGTAGAGGGGCGCGCCGTCGGCGTCGCGCCGGAGCAGCGTGCCATCGCCCAGCGCGGTGGACGCCAGCGGCACCACCACGGGGCTCGCGTTGGTCCTGACCTCGTGGATGCGGTTCCAGGTGCCCGTGGCCTCCTGCCGGTACAGGCGGTAGGTGGCGTTGTGCGTGGCGCTCGGCCACGAGATCACGCCGTCGTCCAGCCGCTCGGGGTGCGACAGCGTGGGCGGCTTGGAGGTGAAGGAGAGCGGAGGCGCGACCGGGTTGCGCACGTCGATGATCGAGGCGCGCGCCAGGTCGGACGGCTGCGAGGGGATCTCTTCGAACAGCCCCCGCTCGTTGGTGATCCGGCGCAGCGCCACCACCCGGTGGAAGAGCGGATCGCCGAACGGCGGGAAGGGGAGATCCGCGAAGTAGTCGACCAACTCAGTCTCCTCCCCCGCCTCGGCCGCGTATCGGCCGACCAGGGACATCGTGCGCGTGGAGGCGGCGTCGGCCGCGTTCGTGGCCCGGTACAGGGCGAAGCGGGTGATCCCCTCGGCCGGGAGGTATGCGTTCACCACCACGCTCACGCCGGTGGCGATGCCCAGGACGGGGTCTTCGATCAGCGAGGTGACCCTGCGGATGGCCGGGGCGGTGGCGGGGTAGGCGTTCACCAGGCGCACCGGCCCGGCGACGGCGCTGCCGGCGCTGAACCGCAGCTGGTCGCTCATCTCCACCGCGTAGTAGAAGTAGAGATTCTTCGCCGCGCCGTCGAGCGTGTAGTCGGTGAAGCGCACCCGCGCGGCGCCGTCGTCGCCGTTGTGGCGGCGCGCCATGGGGGAGGGATCGAACGCGGGGTCGGTGAACGGCAGCAGGTCGCCATTGGCGTCGCGGATCACGGGCTTCTTCGCCGAGGTCTGCGTGCCGGAGCGGATGAACGCGTAGATGAGGGGCGATTCGGTCAACGGCAGGAAGACACCCTCGATGGCGCCCCGAACGATCTCGGCCATGGAAACCGGCACCCCGCCAACGGAGAACGTGGCGGCGGCCCCCGGCGGCGTCACTCCGTCGAAAGGCGCCAGAGCCGTCTCGGGGATCATGTACCCGCCGTGCAGGGCCGGCGGCGAGCTGTCGGGAAGCGGAACCGGTGCGTTGTCGGGGATGGGGAAGCGGAACCCGCCGTGCTCCTTGAAGCGGCCGTCGGCGTCCAGGCGCACGTTCACCAGGTCGCCCCAGGCTCCGGCCGCGTCGGCGTCGGAGAGGGCGGAGATCGCGGCCAGCGCCGCATCGGCCGTCTCGGGGCGGTAGAGCACGTCGAGCACCGACCGCTCGTTGGCGCGGTAGAACACCAGCCCGTAGGGCTCGCGCGTGGCGCTTACGGCCACCTTCACGTCCATCGTCCAGGTGGCCTTGCCGTAGAAGTCCGGCCGCGTGGCGTACAGCGGGCCCGCCGGCTCGCCGGGGGCCTCGGGCGGGACGATCCTGCGCGACTGCACCACCACCGGCGTGGCCAAGTGCGAGTCGCTGGAGATGGCCGGGTTGCGCGACCGGGCGGAGAGGAACGTCTGCCTGGAGCTCTGCCCCACGCCCGGGAGAGTCGAGGCCTCGTCGAGCACGCCCGCCTGCGCCGTGAGGTACACGCGGTAGCCGGGGTGGAAGTTCACTGGCACGCCCGCGCCCGCCTTGATGGGCACATAGCCGGAGACCGGCACCCAGGCGGCGTCCACCGCGAAGGTGGGGTCGTACACGGTGAGCTCGAGCGTCGGCGTGCCTATCTCGATCTTCCACACCTGCAGCACCTTCATCTCGCCCGTGGCCGTGGCGATGCGCACGGTGCCGCGCTGCCACTCCACGTCGGGGTCGGGGTGCGGCGCGAGCACGAAGGTGTCGAACACGATCTCGAAGATCCCGGTGCGCGAGTTGGGGATCTTGCTCCCCGGAGGCGAGCTGTTGGGATCGAGGGCCGGCAGCTCCTTGACGTTGGCCGTCTGCAGGACACCGCCGATGGCGAGCGTGGCGTGCGAGCCGTCGGCGTATGACGCGGTCTCGCGGTGGAGCTGGCCGTTCACCAGGAAGTTGACCAGCGCCACCTCCTTCGCCAGCGGCTGGCCGGGGCCCCAGTTGGCCGGCTCGTTCATGTTCTCCACCGCCAGGAAGCGGTCGCCCACGGTGGGGACGCTCACCTGCACCGAGGCCGAGAACTGGTTGGCGTTGTCCAGGTCGGCTAAGGTGGACTGCGTCTGCTTGCGCAGGCGGAACACCACGCCCTCGCCGGGCGCCGGGGGCTGGGCCACGCCCTCGACCCCATACGTCACCCCGCCCGAGGCGAACGACCCGCCCACGAACCGCCCCTCGTCGCCGGGCTTTACGGCGGGCGTCACCGTCTGCGCCGGCGTGATGCTGGTGAGGGTGTAGCCTTCGGTGCGCACCTCCACCTCCCCGGCGGAGAGGCTGGTCACCGTGCGGACGATCCCCTGTACCGCGCGCGGCGGCTCCTGGCGGAAGAAGAGCTGCACCCGGTCGGCGTACTGGTTGGCCGGCGAGAGCTTCTGCGGGAGGTAATGGTTCTGGTTCCACTCAAAGGTGCAGCGCACCAGCGTGGCGTCGCTGCCGGGAGGGAACGCGGCCAGCCGCTTCTGCTCGAGCAGGGTGGTGAGCAATGGCGGGTCTTCGAGCTGGATGAGCTGCACCGCCAGGGCGGCGGGCGGCAGCAGCGTGTGGCGCGTGGGGATCAGCGTGTCCACGTCCTGCGGGTTGCCCAGCGGCGACGGGCGGGAGAACCAGTTCACCCCGTAGAACGCGTAGCGGTGCAGCCCGTTCTCCCGCTCTTCGTGGGTGTAGATGGGCGGTGGGGCGGCGGACGCCGGCTTGGCGGGCGCGAGCTGCGGGAGCAGGGGCACCACCTCGGCCACCCCGGCCGCGTCGGCAAACTCCGGGTCGTGGCTCGGCTCAGGCTCGTCGTACGCTGCCTCGCTCACCAGCTTGTGCTTGAAGCCGTAGAACACGGGGCGGGTCACGTCGCTGGAGCAGAACTGCACCGGGGGCACGAAGAACGGGCCGAACGGCCGCACCGTGTCGTACGGCTCCAGGTACAGGTTGATCATGCGCGCGTCGTCGAACGGCGTGTAGCCGGCGGCGTCGGTGAGCTGCGTGGGCTGGCCGGTGCCGTTGTCGAACGAGAGGCCGAAGGTGGGCGCGTTCTGCACCGGCGCGGGCGGGAGCCTCGGGTCCAGCCGCGAGGTGGGCAGCGTCATGGAGAGGTGCGTCCGCGGCGCGGCCGGGACGCCGGCTTCCAGCGCCGCCGCGGTGCGGTAGACGGCGAGATAGACGTGACTGGCCGTGCCCGGCGCCACGGCGGCGTCGATGCAGCCCAGCCCCAGCATGCGCGCCACGTGGAAGTCGAGCGCCACCAGCTTGAGCATGCGCAGGTAGCTGATCCCGAACGCGCCGCCGTCCTTCAGGTTGTCGGCCGCGAGGACGTCGTCGGCCGTGGCGTTGGCGGGGCTCATGCTCAGGGTGAGGTAGCGGATCACTCCCCTGCGCAGGCCGTTGGCGTCGGTGGGCTCCTTCGACGGTGGGAGGGTGGGGTCCCACTTCGCGCGGTAGTTGGGAACGCTGGCGGTGAACCGCCCCGTGGCGGTATCGGCGCCGGCGTAGCGGGGCCAGCGTCCGTTCACCGGAGCCGCCGCGTTTTCCAGGCGGGGATAGGCCACGGCGTCGCGGTCGGTCAGCGCAAAGCCGCCGCCCACCTGAGTCCACGCCTCCGCCCGCGGCGGGAGCGCGCCCAGGATGAACTGCTCGTAGCTCTCCAGCCGCAGCTCCAGCGGCGTGCACCCCGAACAGTCGAAGCGGAAGTACTTCACGTTCTCCGCGACCATCCGGTGCTCGGCGGGGAGCTTCGGCGGCGTGACGGGCTCCGGGGGCTTCGCCGGGCGCACCAGGGCGAGCAGCCGGATCGCCACGCGGCACGCCAGGCTGGGCCCGGGCTCCTTACCGGTCCCCGTCCCCGTCTCCGTCCCCTCCCCCGCCCCGTTCCCCACCTCGGTCCCCGCAGCTGCGGCGACCACGTAACGGCGGCGGCAGGAGATGAACAGCTCGGCGCCGGGCAGGTTCTCCGCCACCGAGACGGCTTCCACACGCAGCGTCCCCTCCCTCCGATCCCCCGTGGTGCGGGCGGTGAGGGTGAGGGCGAAGCAGAGCTGCCCTGTGACCTCCGCCTCCACCACCCCCGTGTAGCGCGCGAGGAACTGGTCGGGCGCCGTGTTCGGATCGACCGAGGCGCGTACGGCATCGTAATCGGCGAGATCGGCGAAGCGGACGACGACCTCGCGGTGGCTTGGCGGCGTGGTGGAGGCCACCACCGTGTCGAAGCGCCAGAGGCGCTGCGGACCGGACTCCTCCACCGACACCGGCCGGTTGGTGGCGAAGCTCACCACGCAGGGGAAGCGCCGCGCGTACAGCACGCGCAGCAGCGTGACGAAGTCGTCGGGCCGGTGGAAGCCGTACGGCGCCGGATACGCCGCGGACGGCCCCGCCGCCAGGTTTCCCTTGGGCAGGTGGCCCTCGCCCAGCTCCCGCAGCAGGTCCCAACGCAGGTGGATGCCGCTCGCGCTGCCATCGGAGCCGTCGCTGCCGGCGCCCTGCAGGTACAGCCAGGGGCTCTGCACCTGCGCGACACCGGCAGCCAGGTCGGCGGCCAGGGCCGCCACCGGGCCGGGGGCGCCCGCGGCTGCGGCCACCACCGCGTTCATTGTCGGATCGCTCATTCCGTCACCCCCGCGAGGAGGCCCGTGGACGGCGTCGTTCCCGAAGTCGAGGACGGTGCGGCGGGGGGCGTGGGGAAGAAGCTCGCCTTGACCGTGCTCGCCGGCACGTACGCGGCGCCGTCGTATTCCAGGTAGGTGAAGGTGAACGACAGGTCGTGGAGCTGCAGGTCCATCCCCGCGTGCGCCACGAAGGCCCGGGAGCGGTCCCTGGAGTGCAGCGTGGTGAAATCCCCCGCCGCCGTGCCGGGCTGGGAGAGAACGATCGTCGCCGCGACGTCGGCCGCCGGAACGCGCGGGTCGTTGAAGGGCTCGGGATTGCGCAGCAGGATCCCGATCACCCGGCCGTCGCCCGCGTTGCGCACCACGTTGACGTCGGTGCCCGTGGGCGGGTCCAGCGGCCCCAGGCGCAGGATGCCGTCCACCAGCCGGTCGAACGGGTCGGCGTACTCCTGCTCCAGCGGCGGGTCGGAGAGAGGGGGGTGTGCCAGCAGCCCGGCGAGCTGTGCCGAGCGGCCGGCGTCGAGCGTCACCGGCAGGTCGTCGAACACGGCGTCCTTCAGGAACACCCCGTCGGCGTCGTGCAGCCGGTAGCTGTTCACCTGCGCGGCGAAGTCGGCGTAGCGCGACGTCTGGAAGTTGTAGCGGTGGACCTCGCTCACGGCTGCCTTGAACCTCGCCTTGAACACGGCCAGGTATAGCTTGAGCGGCTTCAGCCGCTCCACCGTGATCTCGGACTGCACGCCGCCGGGCGCGATCCCCGTCTTCCCCACGCCGGTGCAGGGGTCTCCGCGGGTGGCCAGGTTGTTCAGCATCTTCACGTCGGCGCCGCTGCGGCCGAACGGCGCGGCCACGTAGGAGACGCTCACCGGGCCCACGTCGCCGGGGTCGCCGGGCTTGGGCACGGGGTCCACCGGGTCCAGGATGGAGGCCTCGAGGGTGCTGGTGACGGCGAGGTTCCCGTTGTACGCGTCGAAGGTGCCGCCGTACATCGTGTAGACGTACGGGTGGAGGTAGAACAGCCGCAGCCGCGGCGCCACGAAGAAGAGCGGCTTGGCGCCCAGCACGTTGCCGTCGGGGTTGGGATACGAGTGGGCGAAGTCGATGTACGGCTTGAGCGACTGGAGCCGGTACTGGTCCGCCCGGTCCTGGGCCGCCAGCGCATCGTACTCCGCGCGGTGCTCGTGGAAGTGCCCCACCGGGCCGTCGGTGCGGAAGCCCACGTGCATGTACTGCATATCGGCGACGTCCGCATATCCGTCCGCGGCCACGCGATCCAGGGTGGCGATGGAGACGGCGTAGATGGTGTCCGGCCGCCAGATGGGCGGGATCACCCGGTTGATCGCCGCCACCATCGCCTGGTTGCTGGCCTGCAGCGTGGCCAGGCTGGGAATCCCCTGGTTGAAGAGCTGGTCGCCGAGGGGAAGCCAGCAGACGCCGAAGACCAGGGTGAGGCAGCGGTCGGCGCCGCGCGGCGGCCCCACCTGGTGCGCTTCCACGCCGCCCCGTCCCGCGGCGGGATCATCTACCCGTCCCGCGTCGTTCACCGCCGCGCCCATGCCGCCCGGGCAGGCGCGGACGATCGTGTTCAACCCGTCGATCTCCGCCTGCACCGCGGCGGCGGACGTATTCAGCGCCTCCGCCGCGGCTTCGTAGCCGGCGGCACGCGCGGAGTCGGCGCGCTCCTCGCCGCGCTCCCCGTGATCGCGGCGCGCATCGGCGGCCAGCAGCGCGTTCTCCGCCGCCTGGGCCAGCAGCCGCTCACGCTGCTCCCGCAGGGCGTCGCGGCGGGCGCGCGCGTCGGCGCATACGGTGGCGAGCCAGGCCTCCATGCTCCCGCACGGCGGCGCGGGGGGGCGGGGTGGCTGCCGGTCGTCCGGCCACGTCGGGCGATCCCCGCCCTGCGCCGCGGCCGCGCCGGTCACGCCCTCCAGGCAGGCGCACTCGCCCGCGACCACCACCACTTTGTCGACGGCCGCCTGCGCGTCGTCGTAGGCCACGCGCCGCAGCAGGCTCACCGGGTTCAGCACGTCCTGCCGCACGGTGACGTACGCGTAGACCGGCTGCGTGCTGGGGTTCACCCCCGTCTGCACGCGGCGCTGGAAGAGCACCGTCACGCTGTCGGCCTGCGACGCCATCCGCAGGCTCACCCGCCCGGTGGCCTCGGGGAAGAAGATCTCCAGCATCGACCCCGGCTCCAGCGCCGCGCCGCGGACGAGCCCGAAGGGGTTGATCGAGGGAATCACCCGCCCGCCCTTCCCTTTGACCCGCACCTGCACACCGTCGAGGGTGTAGCGCCGGTCCGCCTCCAGCGTGCGGAGCTCCGGGAAGGCGTCGAACACCACGCAGCGGTCGGCGATGGGTGTCGCGGGGCAGAACAGGGTCTCGGCCGTCACGCCGCTGTTCTCGGGGGCGAAGGGGCCGGCCACGTCGTTCGCGTACGCCAGCGGAGTCTGTGAAAGGAGCGAGAGCTTGTTCACCCGCCCCGGCTGGTCCATCTGCCACCATCCCTGCTTGAGTCCCGCCAGGTCGGCCGGGTCCACCAGCGCCGTGTGCCGCAGCGGGGTGAGCGCGGCGTAGACGTCGTAGTCGTCCCACCTCTGGGCATCTTCGTTCCACGAGCGGATCCTCACCTCGTCCACCCCGTAGGTGTGCCGCACCTGGGGCGACTTGCCCGGCTGCGGCGGCACCAGCTCGGTGTTGGCGTAGCCCGTTCCCGTGATCCCGATGTTGGTGACGGCGGCGCTTGGCGCGATCGGCTTCTTGAACTCGATGTCCACCGAACAGTCCAGCGGGACCACGTGGTGCTTGAAGCTCCCGCTCCACCCCGCGTCCGGCGCCGGCGGCAGCGCGCTCCAGATCGCGTTGCCCGCGGCCACGTTCAGGGCGAAGCGCTCGCGCGTGGCCAGGTTCACCGCCCGCGCCGCCTCGCTCACGTCGTCCTGGTTGAAAACGGGGACCGCGACCCGGTCCAGCTTCGAGCTGAAGGTCCAGGTGAAGTCGAGCGTGAAGGTGCCGCCGTACTTCTTGAAGGGCTTGGGAAGGTCCACCTCCACGTCCACCGAGCCGGTGACGATGAACGGCTCCGGCGCCTCGGCGGCCAGCCCCGCGGCGACGCTGAAGCCCAGGCGGAACTTGAACACCCGCACCGCGGCCGAGCCCCCCAGCAGGATGGCGGCGCCGATGTGCGGCTGCTTGAAGCTGATGCGCCCCTGCGTGTCGAGGTACGCGTGCGCGGCCACCTGCACCGGCCCGAAGCCCTTGCTGAAGTCCCAGGTCACGCCCGCCCCGGCGCGGATCCCCTGGCCCGACAGCATCAGGTACGACCAGGCGTTGAACAGCTTGAAGAGCCGCGCCGTCACCCGCTTGCTCTCGGGCTGGTCGCGGCCGACGTTCACGTACCAGGCCGAGCTGTCGTTGAAGTAGAAGCCCATCTCGATCAGCGCCTGCAGATCGAGGATCTCGCCCGTGTCGGGGAGCTTGTAGAACACGCCGAACGCCGCCTCCACCGACTGCTTGGTGACGGCGATGAGCACGCTGAACGGCGGGTCGTTGGGGCTCAGGTCCACCCGCTCGCTGACGATGGCGGCCTGGCCCTGCAGCAGGAACGCGTCGGGGAGGGAGAGGAGGAGGAAGAGCTTGGCCGAGAACGCCTTCCCCGAGTCGGTCAGCGTTCCGATCGTGAGCCCGGCACCGATGGCGAAACCCTTGCGCTGCGCGAATTTGTCGATGTTGATGCCCTCCTTGTACGAGAGCGGCACCCTGGCCTTGTAGTACTCGTACCACGACGCGTCTTCGGTCAGCGGCGGACTGATGGCGGCGCGGGTGGCCACGTAGCGCATCCCGATCATCCCCCGGAAGCCGTAGATCCCCAGGCTGGTGTTGCCCAGGGGGATGGGCACGGAGATGCTCAGCTCGGTGTCGATGATGAACGCCGGGATCGACGGGTTGAGCCGCATGGCCGCGCTCCCGCCGATCCCCGCCTTGGGCAGCTTGAAGCTGATGCCGCCCGCGTACTCCGTCCCCGCGCCGGAGTTGGGGTCGGCCGGCTCCTTCACCTGCAGGAAGCCGCCGATCAGCACCGTGGCCTCGTCGGCGCTCTTGCCGCCGGGGATCACGATGTCGATGGCGATCCCCTCCACCCGCATGAACACGTCGAGCTTCAGGTCGTCCGTGCTGTAGTACACCTTCACGCCGTTGGCGCGGCAGTCCACGCCGCCGGGGTTCACGCTCACCCCGCCGTCGAAGCCGAAGTACTTGTACGGCCGCCCGCCCCGCTCGTACGAGCCCATGCTGATGGCCGTCACCGAGAGCTTCACCGGCCCGATCTTGAGCGAGAGCGCCTGCGGGAGGATGATGGTGCCGCCCTCGATCTCGAACTTGCCGTCTTCCCAGATCACCAGCTTCTTCAGCTCCACCGCGATGGGCCGGTCGAACGAGAGCGCGGGGATCTGCAAGGTGAGGGTGACGGTGCCCGAGGTTTCGAGGAAGCAGCGGCGGTCCTCCCTGCCGAACTTCAGCGTGAGGATCTTGAAGTCCATCACGCCGGGGATGCTCACGACCACGCCCTTCTTCACGCTGGCCGTCACCTCGAAGTCGCCGTGCTGGCCCAGGTGCGCCTTGATGTCGATCACCGCGTCGGCGGCGCCCGTGGAGTCCTTGAACCCGGGCACCTTCAGCCAGCCCGCGATGTTCGATTCCTTGATGGCGTTGCGCTCGAAGGTCAGGTCGAACCCGGTGAGGCCGGCCTCGATGTTCCCCAGCTTCGTGTGCAGCACCCCCGGCGCGTCGAACCCGATCTTCCCCGAGAACCCGCCCGTGCCGATGATGATGTCGCTGCCGACGATCTTGGGGCCCGGGGGGGGCGCGGGGGGGCCCGGCGCCGGCGGCTTGAACCACTTCGCGGGGAGATCGATCGTCGCGTTCTGGACGTAGACGCCCACGAAGTCGACCGGCCTCCCGTCGGCCGTGGCCTCGGGGATGTTCGTGGTGCGGCTCAGGTCCAGCTTCATGTTGCTGAAGCCGATGATGATCCCCGTGTCGCCGATCTGCGAGCGGTCGAAGCTGAAGCTGCCGAGCGCGTCGAACTGGAGGCCCGCGTCGGTGGAGTAGAGCAGCGACCCCGCGGTGAAGGTGAGCCGGGACTTGACCTCCTGATCTTCGGGGAGCGGCGGGCTCGACACCTTGATGGTGCCGTCAGGATTCACCGGCTTGAGCAGTGTGCGCGGGAACTCCAGGGCCAGCTTGAGGTTGCGGAGCGCCACCGAGCAGTGGGGGATGAGCATCGCCTCGAAGTCGTCGAGGGTGATCTCCTTCACCCACTTGCCGAAGAAGCCCGAGAGCCCGGACAGCACGTCTTCGACGGACCCGGCCTGGTCCAGGTATGCGGCGATCAGCAGCTCGAAGACGGTGACCTCCTGCACCTCTTCGAGTTCCACCAGGAGCGCTTCGAGGTCCCCGGTAGGAGGCACGTTCAACGGGACGGCGGGAACGTTGTCGACGTTGTAGGCGTCGACGAACTCCTTCACCGGGTCGGTCGCATTGCCGTGGAAGCGGTCGATCAGCTCCGCCAGCATGGCGAGCGAGGTCGCGCCCGAGATCTCCACGAAGGCGTCGAAGAGCAGCCGCGGCATCTCGCCCAGCGAGGCGGCGCTGAACCCCCGCACGTACTTCAGCACCTCCCAGCGGTACCCCAGCGCGATGTCGATCTCGGTGTTGGGGCCGGTCGCGGCGGGCTGCAGCACCAGCGCCGCGCCCCCGGTGCCGGGGATCTCGAAGGCGAGGCGCTTGTAGACCACCAGCGTGAGCTGGTAGAAGCCCACGTCGCCCTTCGCGCTCTTCTGGACCTGCAGGTCGCGGTAGTACAGGTTGCCGAACACGTCCTGCAGCGCCCCCTGGATGAACCCCAGGTTCTGCGGGATGCGTTCGAGCGGCAGCAGGGTGGAGACGGAGGGGTAGAATTGAGTGTCGGTCGGCATGAACCCAGCGCTCTGAGAGGAATGGGCGGGACCCCCGTGCGAGCGAATGAAGGGGAGGCAGCTTACACGGTGGGCGCTACGACATCCTGCGGGTCGAAGAAGATGCCGGTGGCGTCGAGGCCCGTGTTATCATAGCCCACGCTCAGTTCGGCCCCGGTTGGCGGAACGGTCCGCATCAACCCGCCGAAGCCATCGGAAGCGAGGTTTACGATGATGAACTCTACCGGGACGCCCCCTACCGAGGCTACTACCGGAGACGCGCAGCGCTGGAAATCGCTTCCCTCTACTTCCACCCGCAGCACCCATTTCTGGCTTGTTCCTTGGAAAGCCGTGAACGTTGCCTTGGTTACCTGCATATGAGCCTCCCTGTCACCGTTTGACCAGTTGAAAGGAATCGAGAAACTGGTGGAAGGCGAAGTTTGCCGGTGCAACAACCTCGATGGACGCCATCTGCGTCAGGTTGACCCCTCCCTTCGCTACGTCGGAGAGCTTGATGGACAGCGTCTCGAGGCGGATCACGGTACGGTTCTCACCGTCCGGGTTCGGTTTGATCTGGTGGAATACGGGCCTGCGTGGCTGGGGCGTCCATGAGGCGGGGAGGACCGATACGCTGTTGTTGTCACCGTCAGAAAAAACAAGCGTGAACTCGGGCAGAAGGCTGTTGTTCACCGTCTGTTGAGTCGACACGTCGGCGTCGGCACAGGCCCGGAAGGTGAATAGATCGTACGCGCTCCAGTCCTTGACCGGGAAATTCTCGAGTTTATAGGCTGACATGCCTGCAGTGGCTGGCAGGGTGGGAGGCAGAACCAGGACACGGGTCTGGTGATTGGTACGATTCTTCACCGGGGTCCCGTCCACCCCCACCACCGACACCATGTCCATCGTAATGCCCGGCACAGTGCGAATACCCGCAACCGGGTTGGAATACATTTCATCGAGGGGGTAAATCTTCTCACCAAACGACCACTGGATCGAAGCGGGGCCGCCGACTGGTTTCTTGGCACTCCCATCGAAAAGCGATCTGGCTTTCGCCTGCTTCAGCAACCGCCAGCGAAAAAGACCACCGATGTATGCCTTCCCCACCTCGTGATGGCTCAGCCAATCGAGAACCCGACCATTGTCGATATCGGATTGCAGGAGGCTACGATCATTTTTTTCCCAGATCGTGTTGAATGGATTGTGACAGCATCGATCGAGGAACACCATCGATTTCTGCGCCGACGCTCGATCATAGAGTCGGAACCCGGTACCGGTACCGTCAGAACGGCCACCAACCACATCGCCGTCCAGCGCGCCGTAGATTACAGCGAAAAACGATGCATGGTCGTTGGTCAGGCGGCTGTCGCCGCCGGTAGCCTGTTTGGGGCCGGTCAGGTCTGTTGGGGCAAGCGCGCAAACCGCCGTGATCTTGCACTTCTTGTCGTCCGGGCGGTCCGGGTTCATGATTGCAGCCAGCACCACTGCATCACCCCCTCGCGAGTGACCCAACATCCCGACGTTATCGAAGTCGAGTCGATCGGAAAATGGATGATCTTTTTTCGGGGCGGCCAGCTCTCGAAGAACATCCAACGCGCCGAGCACCAGATGGGCTCGCATCAACACATACGAGTCGAATGCGTTCGCGGCGTTGGTGTCGACCGAAACCGAAACAATCCCCTTGGACGCAAGGTAGTTCTGTAGATACGTGAAGCCTGTGTGTGAGGCGACAAGAACTTCGGTGTGGCCGTGGACTAGGACGACGACGGGAAGCTTGCCGCTGCCTTTCAGCTTTTGTGGATTCGTTCGAGAGCAGGGATACACAATGCGCAGCCTGCAGTGGACGCGGTACCTGTCTGGGGGGGAGGAGTCGACCGAGAGAAATTTTTGGGTGATCAGATCATTGACTCGAGCGTGGTAATGATCACGCAGAACCTCCAAGGAGACAAAAACCTTTAGCTCGTAACCCTTCGTCGCAGTCCATCCGTCGTACACAACCGGCTGGTCGATGTACGCATCGATATCGAGTTGGGCGATCGGCGCCAAAAGACCGTGGACCGTCACGGAAGAGACCAGCGTCGCCCTCGAATCAAGCGCCAGCATTAGCGTATACCTGTACGTTGGCCGCGTTGGCGGGATCGCTGAGGGTTTCCGCGACCGTGTAGCCGCCACCGGATGAATCGGGCGTGAACCCTCGGAGGACCAGCTCGAACGAGGTGTAATCGACACCGGCGGTATCGGTCTTCTCCTGCAGGTTCTTGATCCCGAGATAGGTCCTGAACCGGCCGTCGATCGCGGCTCCGGCTGCTGAAAGTGCAGGCTTCCAGGCATCCACGGTGGATTTGAGGACGACGAGCATGATGAGCTTGCCGAAGTCCGGCGCGGAGAACTGCGATTCGTCGGCCTCGTCGTCGGGGATGAAGTCCGCGACAGGAACAACGGCGGGCAGCAGCAGGTCGCTCTTTGCCACGATCTGCAGGGGATACTTCAGGGCGATGAAGTTGGGGTAGTGGCCGCCGTACGCGCTTGTCTCGCCCGCGAGCGCGACCTGCATGGATGCCGGGTCCACCTGGGTCCGGATGCACGTCGGGACGACGAAGAAGGAGGTGTTGTCCACGTCCTGCGCGATGCCCATGCTGCCGATGAAATCGCACTCCAGCCCCGCCACGGAGCGCGCGTCGACGTAGACCTCTTCGTCGTAGACGGCGCTCATGATGCTCGCGGTGCCACTCCACGGGATCCGCAGGTCGAGCGGGTAGATCAGGTTGTCGAGGTAGTTGTTCGCGAGGATAGAGGTGGAAGACGCCGGAATCGCAGGCGCGGGCAGCTCCTGCCGGAGGTACTTCAGCCGGATGTAGCACGAAACCGGCGTGGTGACGCTCTGCCCCGTCACGTTTGGGACCACGAAGGTCATCGACGACAGCGCGGAGGCGGCGCCGGGGGTGGTGGTGAACACCAGCCCCGGCTTCCCGAATGCACCGAAGAAACGGTCGGCGCTGTTGAGCTCCTCCGGAAACTTCTTCCCTCTGCGGCCGATGTCGCGGTAGCCCTGCGAGACGTAGAGCAGCGGCTTCGCGTTGTCGCCCACCGGAAGCTGGATGCGGAACGGATTGCGGGCGCTGTTCGTGTTGCCCGTGGGAAAGCTCACCTCCGTCACCGCCAGGATCGGCCAGCCGGACCGGTAGTAGTCGACCGTGGCCGTGACCGGGCTCGGGTTCGCAGGATCGCAGTCGAGTTGGATGTCCCTGCCATAGTTCCTGAAATAATCCAGCGAATAGTTGTGCTCGTTGCGGATGTCGATGAATGCCGTATTGCGGTTGGCGAAGGAAGACAGGACGTCCTGGTACAGGTCGTTGCCGGATTTCATTGAGAAGGAGCTGTCGTTGCTGCCCCGGGCGTGAACGCCGGCGCGGAAGAACGAGCCGTAGAACGCGCAGGGGTCCATGAACCCCAGCACCTGCTCCTTCTCGTGCCAGTGGTCGAAGACCTGCGCCGGCGTCTCGCTGCCGTCCAGCGCCGGCACGGTGATGACGTGGTCGAGCGAGCGCGCCAGGGCCAGCGTGTGCCTGAACGCCAGCCCGTCCATCAGCACCTCGAACCCGAAGCCGCCCGGCTCGAACTGGCCGATGCACCAGCCGCCCTTCACCACGGGGAGCTGGAAATCGACCCCTGCCTGGTAGAAGAGGCTCTCGATGAGGTCGCCGTCGGGGAAGACGGGCGTGCCCGGTAGCGAGCCCGTCGGAGGGATCGCGGTCATGTCCACGCCGAGCGCCGCAGCGGGTGCGTCGGCAGCCGTTGTGCCGAGGGACTTGGCCTTGTTCGCCTGAGTTTCCCACAGCGAGGCCGTGAGATTGTTATTGCCCTCGGCAGCCACCTTCTTGCCGTCGATCAGCAGCGACTCATCAATTCCCCTGTAGATGAAGAACTTGACCGGCGAGAAGTTCAGCGGGGGCTGCACCAGTGGCTTGAGGATGAGGTTGACGCGTCCCGGCTTGCTCGTCCGCTGCACGCACACGATGCCGTCGCAGACGGCGTAGGCATGCGGAGCCGTCGAGGCCGTGTGCTTGCTCGTGATGCGGAACTCGTCGGCGCCCATGAACGGCGGGCCGAACGCGTCAGCGGTAGGCTGGGTGGGGGAGAGCAAGTTGGTGTCGGTGAAGAAATAGAACTTCGCCGCCATTTTGGATTGTCCTCAGCGATCGGGGCAACAGATTTTCTCGAAATTCGTAGCGACCGTCATTCCATGAATTTGCATCGTTGGGCCGCTCGCACGATCCGCGGCGGCCACTCGGCTGTCCGGCACAGTATAGTGTGCTCCTCGGATACCTCCTATGAATTCTCACAGCCCGAGAGTTCCCGGCAACCGGTTCGCGGTCGTAACCCACTGTAGCCAAACGTAATGAAACCCACAGCCTTCCTCACATTTTCCGCGGCCCTTCGTAAAAACATGGAATCTCCCGGAAACGCAAACGCCGTGGACCGACACACTCCTTGTCACAGCAACCGGACGATCAGTACAGTACCTCGTCCGATGTGGTCTGCCTCGACCGTCGCGCGCTGAAACCGAAACTCGGCCAAGCGCCGTCCAGATTCCACTACGGTCCTACGCGGCACAGGCGAACCGCCGACCCGGCATTTCGACCCGCCCTTGACTACTTGAGCGTCAGGTAGACCGGGCGAACGTACGGCGCCGCCTTCGCGGGCCCCTGCGCCGGAGCCCGTAGACCGGCCAATCCGGATCAAGATGCCCCGCCAGCTCAGCGAAGCTGGTCACGTTCACGCCCGCACCCACCGCACGGAAGGTGGGGGCTTCACCAGGCCTCCCCCTCTGCAGCGTCGACGGGTGAGTCGTGTTCTTCCGGCGGGACGTTCCGGTTTGCAGCGCGACCGATCTCACGCGACAGCGCTCGGCCGAGGGCCTCGACGTTGGGTGCCTCCATCACGGACATATGGGTTCCCGGCACCGGCGTCGCACGGATCGACACATCGTCCACGAGAGCCTGCCAGCCGCGCCAGGGATCGGCGCCGGCATCGTCCCGCGCGAAGAACAGGTGGACCGGAAGCGGAAGCGGCGGAGGACGATAGCCGAGTTGACTGTGGAGAGACGTGCGCAAATGGCCCCGGGCCTCCCGCGCTTCGTCCACGGTGAGGATCAGTCCGTCCTCCCGCCCCGGGCCGGCGAACGCCCCCGGGTCCGCTCCCGCGGCGGCGGATGCCGAGTCCCCCGGCCCCATGCCGTGGTCCTCTCCACCGTCTTCTCCGCGGAATACCAGGGATGGCAGGGATTCGCCGTGCTCCATGTCCCGGGCGACGACCGATGGATGGTAGGTGTCGATCATCCCCAGGAACTCGACGGCCTGGTCCTGGCCGACGAGCTGTGCGGCCATCTCCCAGGCGAGAACTCCCCCGAACGACCAGCCGGCCAGGCGGTACGGGCCCACGGGCTGGACTTCACGGACCATCCGCACCAGCCGGGCCGCCATGCCTTCGACCGTGTGGAGGGGGAGCTCCTCGCGGGACACCGGCGGCAATGCGTAGACCGGAAGCTCCTCGTCCAGGTGATGATGCAGCGCCTGCGCGTACGCGACGGCCCCCCATCCGTCGTGGACCAGGAACAACGGCCGCTCCGATCCGGCCGGCCGAACCGGGATCGCCCGTCGGGCGCGAAGCTCCTCCACCCGGTTCCCGCCCGCCTCGCCCATCGACGCCGCTGCCGCGGCACCCGAAAGGTGGCGCGCCAGGTCGGCCACGGTGGCGTGCTCGAAGAAGTCCATCACCCGCACGCTCCTCCCCAGCGCCGACTCCAGCAGCCGCGCGGCCCGGACCACCAGGAGCGAGTTTCCACCCAGGCCGAAGAAGCTGGTGCGGACCCCGACCGCCGGGACGCCGAGCACCTCCGCCCACACCGCGGCGATGGCGCGCTCCAGCTCCGTCCGCGGCTCCTCGTCGGCCGGCGCGGCGGCGGGCTCCGGCTCCGGGAGCGCCCGCCGGTCCACCTTCCCGTTGGGGGTGAGCGGGAGCGCGTCCAGCACCACGAACGCGGCGGGAACCATGTACTCCGGGAGGGAGGCTCGCGCATGCTCCCGCACCTCGTCCACGGAGACGCCCGCGTCCGCTTCCAGGTAGGCCACGATCCGGACATCGCCCGGCCCGGAGGAGGCGCCGCGCACCACCGCGGCCACGCCGCGAACGGCGGGGTGGCGCCCCACCACGGCCTCCACCTCGCCGAGCTCGATGCGGAAGCCGCGCACCTTGACCTGGAAGTCCGTCCGCCCGAGGTACTCCAGCTCGCCGCTGGGCCGGCGCCGGACCCGGTCCCCCACGCGGTACATCCGCGCACCCGCGGGCCCGAACGGGTTGGGGAGGAAGCGCTCCGCGGTGAGGCCAGGGCGGCTGGCGTAGCCGCGGGCCAGGCCGTCGCCGGCCAGGTACAGCTCGCCGGCGAGCCAGGCGGGCACCGGCTGCAGCTCCCCGTCGAGCACCAGCGCCCGCGTGTTCGCCACCGGCCGGCCGACCAGGACCCGGTCCGCGCCCTGGGGGACGATCGCAAAGGTGGAATAGGTGGTGTCCTCCGTCGGGCCGTACGCGTTGCCGATCCGCTCCAGCGTGCCGAGCGCGTGGAGGGCCCGCGCCAGCTCCGCCGGGAGCGGCTCCCCGCCCAGGACGAGCGTCCGCACGCTCGCCGGGATGCCGCCGGCGCGCAGCAGCTCGGCGGCGGCGGTGGGGACCATGCTCGCGTACGCCACCGGCTCGCGCACGCCCGCCAGCTCCAGCGCGTTCTCCACCAGCACCAGCGTCCCGCCCCAGCAGAGGGTGCCGAAGACCTCGGCGACGGAGACGTCGAAGTTGATCGAGGTGGAGAAGAGGACCGACGAGCGCTCCCCGTCGGTGACCGTGTCGCGCAGCCAGTGCAGCAGGACGACCGTCGAGGAGTGGCGGATCATCACCCCCTTCGGCCGCCCGGTGGAGCCCGAGGTGAAGATGACGTGCGACAGGTTCTCCGGGTTCGCCCCGCTCTCCGGCGCCACCTCCGGCTCGGCCTCGATCGCGGCCCGGGCGGCGTCGAGCGCGAGCAGGGGCGTCCCCTCCGGGAGCGCGCCGGCGAGGCGGCCGGAGGTGAGGACCAGGGTGACGCCCGCGTCTTCCTGCATGTACCCCAGGCGCTCGCGGGGATACGCGGGGTCGAGCGGGACGTATGCCCCGCCCGCCTTGAGGACGGCGAGCATGGCGGCCACCAGCCCCGGGCCGCGCTCCAGGCAGATGCCCACCCGGGTCTCCGGGCCGACGCCGCGGCGGCGGAGGTGGTTCGCCAGCCGATTGGAGGCGCGCTCCAGCCCCGCGTAGTCGAGGACCTCGCCCGCGTGCACCAGCGCGGGAGCACGGGGCGTGCGCGCCGCCTGCGCCGCGAACAGGTCGTGCACGCGGAGCCCCGCCGGGTAGTCGAGGAGCGGGCCGCCCGACTTCGCCAGCAGGCTTGCCCGCTCCGCTTCCGACACGAGCGGAAGAGCGAGCACCGGGCGCCCCGGGTCCGCGGCCGCCGCCTCCAGCAGCAGGCCGTACGCCGCGGCCACGTGCTCCAGCGTGGACGCGTCCCACAGCTCCTCGCGCCAGGTGAACCCTATCCCCAGCCCACCCTCGTGCTCCACCACCATCACGTCCAGGTCGAACTTCGCCACGCCGGCACCCGCCCCGTACGGCTCCACCTCCAGGCCGCCCAAGGGCCGCGTGCCGCCGGCGCCGCCGCCTTCGATGAGCGAGAACATCACCTGGAAGAGCGGCGTGTGGCTCAGGGAGCGCTCCACCCGCAGCTCGTCGACCAGGCGTTCGAAGGGCACCTCCTGGTGCTGGTACGCCCCCAGCGTCCCCTCCCGCACCCGCCCCAGCAGCGCCTGGAACGACGGGTTGCCGGAGAGATCGGTGCGCAGCGCGAGCGTGTTGACGAAGAAGCCGATCAGCCCCTCGGTCTCGCGCCGCGTCCGGTTGGCGATGGGCGTGCCGACGACCACGTCCTCCTGCCCCGACCAGCGCGCCAGCAGCAGGTCCAGCGCGGCGAGCAGCAC
>NZ_DATIND010000145.1 GCF_035474595.1 Longimicrobium sp. | reverse complement strand
TGCGCGGGCGCAGCCGGTCACCGGCGACTGAAGTCGCAGCAACAACTACGGGAAGCCTCGCAAACTGCGCGAGGCTGATTCCGCTCACTCCGCGGCCCCGGTGCTCACGACCGATCTCCTTTCATCCTCCGTGGTCGCGCGAAGCGCGGTGTTCGACTCAGGATGACGTCTCTCCGGGCGTTTGTTATGCACAGGGGTTGCCGGATCCGGTACCACGCAGAAGAAAATCGGCCCCGCCACCGAGCTTCGGAAGCGGGGCCGGTCTGCGTCGCCGCGAGCCGGATCAGCCGACCAGCTCGAGGCCGCTGAAGAAGAAGGCGATCTCGATGGCGGCGTTCTCGTCGCTGTCGGAGCCGTGCACGGCGTTGCGGCCCTTGTTCTCCGCGTAGAGCTTGCGGATGGTGCCCTCGGCGGCCTCGGCCGGGTCGGTGGCGCCGATGGTGTCGCGCCATTTCTGCACCGCGTTCTCCGCCTCCAGCGCCAGCACGACGCTCGGGCCGCTGGACATGAACTCGACCAGCTCGCCGTAGAAGCCGCGCTCCCTGTGCACCTCGTAGAACTTCTGCGCCTGCGGCAGGCTGATCTGCGTCAGCTTCATCCCCAGGATACGGAAGCCCGCGTCCTGGATGTGGGCGAGGATCTTCCCCGCGTGGCCGTTCTGCACGGCGTCGGGCTTGATGATGGCGAAGGTACGGGACATCGGTTCGTCTATCCTTCAGGGTTGAAGATTGAAAAGAAGTCCTGAGTCCTGAGTCCCAAGTCCTAAGTGTACTGAAGTCCGTCACTTAGGACTTGGCACTTGGGACTTGGGACTTCCTTTACGGAAACGCGAACAGCTTCCGCAGGATGTCTCCCCGCGTCAGGAAGCCGGTGAGCTTTCCCTCGGAAACGACCGGGAGGCGCTCGATGTCCTTGCTGACCATGATCGACATCACCTCGGTGAGCGCCTGGTCCTCCGACACGCAGATCACCGAGCGGCTCATCACCTCGCGCACCGGCGTGTCCTTCAGCGACGCCGGGCTCTCCCCCGTGGTCTTCTGGACGACGGGGAGGAAGAAGCGCATCAGGTCGCGGTCGGTCACCATTCCCAGCACCCCACGCTCGTCGTCCACCACGGGGACGGCGCGCAGCTTGTGGTCAGCAACCAGGTCGAGCACCTCGCGCACCGGGGCGTCGGGGCCCACGCGGTGCACGCGCTGCGTCATCACGTCGCGCACCGTGAGCCGCGGCTGGATGGTGATCTCGCGCACCTCGGGGATCGCCAGGATCTCCTCGGCGCTGTGCGCGGCCAGCATCGCGTCCACCACCGCGTCGCTCCGCAGCACCCGCGCGAGCGCCGCCACCGTCTGCAGGTACACCCCCGTGGCCGAGGGCGGGGCCAGGACGAGGACCACCACCTGCGCCACCGGCTCGTCCCCCGCCGTCGCCGTGGCCAGCGGCACCGCCGCGACGCCGAGGGCGACGACCAGCTCGCGCACCGCGTCCGTCCGCACGTGCGGGAGCAGGACGCGCTCGCCCACGTGGATCAGGTCGCGGATGCGGCTCTCGGAGAAGAGCCGGGCCAGCCGCTCGGGGTCGGCCACCGCGCCGCTGTCCATCAGCCGCTGCGCCAGCGCTGACACCGCGGCCTGCACGGTGTCCGCGGGAAGCGGGGCCACCACGTGCTCCGGCCGCAGCACCTCGCTCAGCCGGATCTCGCGCCCCCGCGGCGGTGGGCCGCCCTCGCTCAGAGGACCTCCTGGATCAGCCCCACCACGTCCAGCGGGCGGCGCGCCACGCCGATCCCGTTGTCGCGGAAGGCCTGCATCTTCTCCTCGGCCGTTCCCGCGCTCCCGGAGATGATGGCGCCGGCGTGCCCCATCCGCCGCCCCGGAGGCGCCGTCTGCCCGGCGATGAAGCCCACCACGGGCTTCTTCATGTTCTCCTTCACGTAGCGCGCGGCGTCCTGCTCGTCGGTCCCGCCGATCTCGCCGATCATCACGACGGCCGCGGTTTCGGGGTCCGCCTCGAACGCGGCCAGGCAGTCGATGAAGTTGGTGCCGTTGATGGGGTCGCCCCCGATCCCCACGCAGGTGGTCGTCCCCAGCCCGGCCTGCTTCAGCTTGAACACCACCTCGTAGGTCAGCGTCCCCGAGCGCGACACCAGCCCCACGTTCCCCGGCTGGGTGATGTGGCCGGGAATGATCCCCACCTTGCTCTTGCCGGGGGAGATGAGCCCCGGGCAGTTCGGTCCCAGGAGACGGGCGCCCTTCTCCATCACGTACGGCCGCACCCGCGTCATGTCCAGCACGGGCACGCCCTCGGTGATGCATACGATGAAGTCCACGCCCGCGTCGGCCGCCTCGAAGATCGCGTCGGCCGCGCCGGCGGGGGGCACGTAGATGACGCTGGAGTTGGCGCCGGTCTCCTTCACCGCTTCCTCGACGGTGTTGAAGACGGGAACCGTTCCCTCGAACGTCTGCCCGCCGCGCCCCGGCACCACGCCGGCCACCACGTGGGTGCCGTACTCGATCATCTGCTTCGCGTGGAACGAGCCGTCGCGGCCCGTGATCCCCTGCACGATCAGACGGGTGGAGTTGTCGATGAAGATGCTCACGAGGCCCCCGCTCCCTTCGCCATCTGGACGGCTTTCTCCACCGCCTCGTCCATGTCGGTCAGCGCCGTGAAGCCGGCGTCGGCCAGGATCTTCACCGCGATCTCCTCGTTGGTCCCCGTGAGCCGGATGACGATGGGCACGGAGATGTCGATCTGCTTCATGGCCGTCACGATGCCGTTGGCCACGTCGTCGGTGCGGGTGATGCCACCGAAGATGTTGAACAGGATCACCTTCACCGCCGGGTCGCCGGTGATGATGCGCAGCGCGTTCACCACCTTCTCGGGGTTCGACGAGCCGCCGATGTCCAGGAAGTTGGCCGGCTCGCCGCCGTAGTACTTCACCAGGTCCATGGTGGCCATTGCCAGCCCGGCGCCGTTCACCACGCACCCCACGTTGCCGTCGAGCTTGATGAAGGTGAGCCCGGCGTCGCGGGCCATGACCTCGGCCTCGGGGTCGGAGCTCTCGTCGCGGAGCGCCTCGATCTCCGGCTTCCGGAAGAGCTCGTTGTCGTCGATGTTGAACTTGGCGTCGATGGCCTTCACGTCGCCCGCGGGAGTGGTGATCAGCGGGTTGATCTCGGCCAGCGACGCGCCCGCCTCGACGAACGCCCTGTAGAGCTTCAGCAGGATCTGCGCGGCCGCGCGCTGCTGCTTCACGTCGCTGTACAGCTTCGTCGCGAGCAGATACGCCTGGTGCGGAAGGAAGCCGAAGCGGGGATCGACCGCGAGCTTGGTGATCTTCTCGGGATCGGTGACGGCCACCTCCTCGATGTCCACGCCGCCCGCGGCCGAGACCATCCACACCGGCGCCTTGGATGCGCGGTCCAGGATGATGCCGACGTACGCCTCGCTGGCGATGTCCTCGGCGGGGGCGATGAGCACCTTGTGCACGGTGAGCCCCTTGATCTGCATCCCCAGGATGGCGCCGGCCTTCTCCTTCGCCTCCTCGGGGGTCCTGGCCAGCTTCACGCCGCCGGCCTTGCCGCGGCCGCCGGCGTGCACCTGCGCCTTGATGACCACGGCGCCGCCCAGCCTGCGGGCGATGGCCTCGGCCTCTTCGGGCGTGGTGGCCACCTCGCCCATGGGAACCGGGATCCCCTGGGCGACGAGCAGCTCCTTCGCCTGGTATTCGTGGATGTTCACGCGAGTCTGCGTCCGCGTTGAAAGTGAACCCAAAGTGCCTAGTGCCAAGTGCCTAGTGCCTAGTACCCGCGACGCTGCCCCCCATCGCGGTCGTTACTTGGCACTTGGCACTAGGCACTTGGCACGATCTCCGTTCCCGCCTGCCCCGCCACCGCCTCCCGCCCCTGGTCCAGCCGCGCGATCACCGCGCGGCCGCCACCGCTGCGCACGAAGCCGGCCGCGGCCTCTACCTTCGGCGCCATGCTTCCCTCGCCCAGCTCGCCGGAGCGGAGGAGACGCTCGGCCTCGTCCACCGTGATCCGCCCGAGCGCGCGCTGCGCCTCCCCGCCGTAATCGGCGTAGACGCACTCCACGTCGGTCAGGATCACCAGCACCTCGGCGCCGATGTCGCGCGCCAGGATGGCGGCCGCGCGGTCCTTGTCCACCACCGCGTCGATTCCCTCGAACCCGCCGCCCCAGCGCGGGTCGGGGTACACGGGGCATCCCCCGCCGCCCGCCGCGATCACCAGGTGCCCTTCCGCCACCAGCGAGCGGATCATCGGGCGCTCCACGATGGCCGTGGGCCGCGGGCTGGGAACCACGCGCCGCCAGCCGCCCCTGGTCTCGGCCACGTCGCCGCCCAGCTCGGCGGCCAGCGAGCGCGCCGTCGCCTCGTCCATGGTGCGGCCGATGGGCTTGGTGGGGCGCTCCAGCTCCGGGTCGTTCGGGTCGACCACCACCTGGGTGACGAGCGTCACCACCTGCCGGTCCACGCCCGCGCGGCGCAGCGCGTTCTGCAGCGACTGCTGGATCATGTAGCCGATCCACCCCTCCGTCGCCGCGACCAGCACGCCCAGCGGAAGCGGGGGAACCAGGTCGCGCGACTGCTCGTTGCGGATCAGCTCGTTCCCCACCTGCGGCCCGTTGCCGTGCACGATGGCGATGCGCCACCCCTCGCGGGCCAGCGCCACCACGGCGCCCAGGCTTTCGCGCGTGTGCCCGAACTGCTGGGTGATGGTTCCCTCTTCGCCCGGCTGGGCCAGCGCGTTGCCGCCCAGCGCGATGACGATGGTTCTGTCCTGCGCCACGGACCTCCCAGGCAAAAGAGGGCGACATTGTAAGCCGCCCCCGCGGAGGCGGCAAGCGACCGGCGGGACAATCGCTTGCGGCTTCCGGGGTTTCCCTCCCCCGGCACCGGTCCCAGCACCTCCGGCGGCCCGGCCGGTGACCTGCCAAATGGAATTGGCGGCAAGGAAGCCGGCAGCGCGCGAGCCGCCGCCCCTCACCCCGCCAATGAATTGGCGGGCAACAACAGCACAAAGTCCCTGCGGGACTGCAGCCCCGGCCTCGTGGCTGCTCGCGAGCGTCGGGCGCACCCTGCCATGCCTTGGTACCTCACACGGAGGGAACGGAGGTAACGGAGGAACTCCGTGCGCGCACCGAACCCTCCGTTATTGCTGTTCCTCGGTGTTGGTGCGAAGCCGGCGCGCGGTCGATAGGGATGGGAACCAGGATGGAATACGCGCCGCCCCTGTCCCGGGAGCCGGAACAGGGGCGGTTCGCAAGCCGGCCGCGGTCAGACGGTCAGGAGGGCGTGAAGCTGCCGAAGTCGCGCTGGATGTTGTTGGTGTTGCTGAACACGAACTGGTTCAGCGTGGTGCCGGTGTCCGGATCGTAGCGCGAGGTCTTCGCCCATACGATTCCGTAGAGCGAGGCGCCGCTCCCCGACGACGTGAACACGGGCGAGCCGCTGTCGCCGCTGTTGGCGTACGCATCCACGAAGTCCTGGCACAGGATCAGAATGCCGCCTGCGCCCGAGAAGTTGGAGCAGGTCTTCTGAACGGGGCCCGCCGTCCACCCGGTCGTGACGCCCACCTTCCCGACGACCATCCCCACGACCGGCGAGCCCCCGCCGTTGATGTGGAACGTGTTCGCCAGGTCCGCATCGGTGGAGCCCGAGGTCTGCCCGAACCAGTACGCGGTGTGCGCGATGCCGCCCAGCGTCCACGCCACGGCGTCGTCGTAGCGAACCGCCGCCACGTCGCTGAAGCGGCACTGCCAGCCGGCGGGGCAGCTGAGATAGGTCGCGCTGGTCAGCATGGGCGGATCGGCAAGCTCCACGCCGATGCGCGACCCTCCCTGGCTGAACACAGTGCCGTCCACGTGACCCTGCGTGGCCGTGCAGTGGTCGGCGGTGAAGAACACGCGCGTTCCCACTCCGGCGCCCCAGTACGGGTTCACGTAGTAGGCGTTGAAGCCCAGGGTGCACGTTCCGCCGATGTCTCGTGTGATCCCCACGCCGCCGATCACCGGCCGGATGTACGACGACAGGGCGACGGTGGGCTCCACGGCAGCCGCGTGCTCCACGATCACCGCCGCCAGCGGCACCTTCAGCCGCGCGACCTCGGCCTCGACCGCGCCGCGCGCGGAGGGATTCGAGATGCCGATGCGGATGCGGTTGGCCGTCTCGTCGGCGTCGGTGAACACCACGCCCGGCAGCGTCAGCACGGACGTCAGGCGCGCATGCCAGGTGGCAAGCTGGCCAAAATCGTACTCCACGCGGTGAAAACGGAACGAAGCGGCGCCTTCCCCGCCGCGGTCGTCGCGCCGCAGCCGGGTGACGGGCGCCAGCACCGCGCGTGCCTTCGCCTCCTGCGCGGCGTCGGTGAGCGCCACGTTCACGCTGCCGTCGTGGTCGAGCCAGTAGCCGCCGAAGCCGGGGATCTGGCGCGCCAGGCGCATGAACTCGCCGTCGGTACCGGGAAGGTCGGGGTTCACGGCCCCGGCTGGCGCGGAGGGAGGCGCCGGGGGTGTGACCGGGGTGTCGTCGCCGGCGCAGGCGGCCACGAGCAACGGCAGGATCAGGGCGGCGGCTGCCGCGGAGCGGTTCATCATACGGTCCCTCGAGGATGCGAAGATGGTACGTCGGTTATGGTGGGATGGTCTGAGAGAAAATGCCGCGGGTCCGAGCTGTCGCGTTCCCTGGCGGCCTTGGCCAACTCCTTTCCGGGAGAGAGGATCATGGAAAAATTCTGTCTCAAAATGCAATTCACGGTGCGGCCAGGCAACACATTCGATTTGCGCATCAGAACTGCTCCGCAGATCGGACGCAGAAAGAACCACCGACGCGAATGACCCGCGCGTTATCCCGCTGCAGTATTCGTCTGCGTATGAAAAACAGGACCGCCGCCCGTGCATATCCACGGGCGGCGGCTCGCGCGAGGCTACGGATCCGGCAGGATGCCTCGGCCGCAGTCCCGGAGGGACTTTGTGCCCTTGTTGCCCGCCAATTCATTGGCGGGTCAACGGCGGCGGCTCGGATGGATGCAGCCGATAGGGCAACATGCCTCGGCCGCAGTCCCGGAGGGACTTGGTGCCCTTGTTGCCCGCCAATTCATTGGCGGGTCAACGGCGGCGGCTCGGATGGATGCAGCCGATAGGGCAACATGCCTTGGCCGCAGTCCCGCAGGGACTTTGTGCCCTTGTTGCCCGCCAATTCATTGGCGGGTCAACGGCGGCGGCTCGGATGGATGCAGCCGATAGGGCAACATGCCTCGGCTGCAGTCCCGGAGGGACTTTGTGCCCTTGTTGCCCGCCAATTCATTGGCGGGTCAGCGGCAGCGGCTCGGCTCTCCTTCTTCCGGACCGGGCGCCGGCTCTGCCTGCGGCGGCAGCTCAGTGCCCCGTCGTCGCCGCGCCGATGCCCTCGCCGGCGAGCCAGCCCTCCATCTCCGAGCGGATCTCCTGCAGGCGCTCGGGGGTGCGGGCCTCGTAGCGGGCGACCAGGACGGGCTCGGTGTTGGAGGCGCGGATCAGCCCCCAGCCGTCGCCGAAGAGCACGCGCGCGCCGTCCACGTCCACCACCTCGTGGTCCTTGCGGAAGTGCTCCACCGCGCGGCCTACGATCTCGAACTTGGTCTCCTCGGTCGCGGGGTACCGCAGTTCGCTGGTGGAGACGAACTTCGGGAAGGTGCCGATCCACTCGCCCAGCGTCCCCTGCCGCCGCGCGACGATGTCGATCAGCAGGCAGGCGCCGTACAGCGCGTCGTCGAAGCCGTAGTAGTTGTCGCCGAACATGATGTGGCCCGAGAGCTCGCCCGCCAGCAGCGCGTGCTCCTCCTTCATCCGCTTCTTGATCAGCGAGTGCCCTGTCGCGTTGAGGACCGGAACGCCGCCGTGCGCCTCCAGCACCTCGGGGAGCGCCTGCGTGCACTTCACGTCGAACACCACCTTCTGCCCCGGCCCGCGCTTCTCCAGCAGGTCCAGCCCGTACAGCAGCAGCAGCGTGTCGCCGCGCACGATCCCGCCGCGGTCGTCGATGGCGCCGATGCGGTCCGCGTCGCCGTCGAAGGCCACGCCCAGGTCCGCCCCCGTCTCCTTCACCTTGGCGATGATGTCGGCCAGGTTCTTGTCCACCACCGGATCGGGATGGTGGTTCGGGAAGGTCCCGTCGCTCTCGCAGAAGATGGGGATGACGTCGACGTTCGCGCCCAGCGCCTTCAGCAGGTCCACCGCGACGATCGAGCCGGTGCCGTTGCCGCAGTCGACCACCACCTTCACCGGCCGGGCGATCTGGAACTTCGCCGCCACCTCGCGGACGTAGATCTCCAGCACCGCGCGGTTCTCGGCGCGCCCCTCGCCGCTCTCGAAGTCCTCCTGCTCGATGATGCGGCGCACCTCCTGGATCATCTCGCCGTAGATGGAGCCGCCGGAGATGGCCATCTTGAACCCGTTGTACTGCGGCGGGTTGTGGCTTCCCGTCACCTGCAGGCCGCCGTCCGTTCCCCAGTACGCCATGGCGAACGAGTGCACCGGCGTGGGGACGAGGCCCACGTCGATGACCTGCGCGCCCGCGGCCAGCATCCCGCGCTTCACCGCGTCGGCCAGCTCGTTGCTGCTCAGGCGGTTGTCGCGCCCCAGCGCCAGCACGGGCGAGGCGTTCTCCAGCTTGCGCCGCACCAGGGTGGCGAAGCCGCGGCCGATGGACTCGGCGACCTCGCCGGTCACGTCGTTGCCGACCACGCCGCGGATGTCGTACTGCCGGAAGATGTGCGGGTTGACCATCCGTCTCTCGTTTCCGATTGCAGAAAAATGGGGGGCGCCGCCCGTTCGCGGAGCGGAGCCCGTTTCGTCGTTCAGCTCAGCTGTTGCGGACCACCGCGATGGCCTCGATCTCCACCGCCACGTCGCGCGGGAGCCGCGCCACCTGCACCGTCGAGCGCGCCGGCTTGTGGTCGCCGAAGTGGCGGCCGTACACCTCGTTCATGGCCGCGAAGTCGTTCATGTCGCGCAGGAACACCGTCGTCTTCACCACGGTGGAGAGGTCCGCGCCGGCGGCCTTGAGCACCGCGGCGATGTTCGTCATCACCCGCTCCGTCTGCACGGCCACGTCGCCCTCCACGATCTGCATCGACGCGGGGTCGAGGGGGATCTGGCCGGCGGTAAAGACCAGCCCGTTGGCGATCATGGCCTGGCTGTACGGGCCGATGGCGGCCGGCGCGTCGCCGGTCTGGACCTGCTGGAACAATGCCATGTCGAGAACCTCGTCAGGGTTGATGAACGTCGGGTGGTGATTGCCGTGATTCTGCGATTTCCGGATGCGGCGCGATTCCGCGGCACCCGCGCCCTCTCCGGCCGGCCGAGGCCGTCCACCTCTCCCGTACCGGGAGAGGTAGCGATCCGGGATCCTCGCGGTTCGGCGGGATTCCTCAATCTCCCACCATCGCGCGGAGCTCGGCGGGGGTGACCACGGCCACGCCGGGTTTGCCGACCTCGATGCCGGCCGCGAGGTTGGCGAGGACCGCCGCCTCCTCCATCGTCGCGCCCGCGGCGAGGGCGACGGCGACGAAGGCGGTGACCGTGTCGCCCGCGCCGCTCACGTCGAACACCTCGCGGGCGACGGTGGGGATGCGGAAGGTGGCCGCATCGTCCGACCGCAGCGCCATCCCGTCTTCCCCCAGCGTCAGCAGCAGGTGGCGCGCGCCGACCCGGGTGCGGGCGTCCTCCAGCCACGCGTCGTCGTCGGGGCGGACGTGCGCGCCCAGCGCGGCGCCCAGCTCCAGCGCGTTGGGCTTGAACACCGTGGCCCCGCCGAACTCCATGAAGTTGCGGAACTTGGGGTCTACCACGCTGGGGATGCCCGCCTCCCTGGCCGCGTCCAGCGCGGCGCGGATGACGGCGGGGACCAGCACGCCCTTGTTGTAGTCCTCCAGCACCAGCGCGTCGCTCGCGGCCACGGCCTGGCGGACGGCGTCGCACAGCTCGGTGGCGCACGCGTCCGGCAGGTCGCCCGCGTCCTCGCGGTCGAAGCGCACCACCTGCTGGTGCCGGGCCACCACGCGCGTCTTGGTGGTCGTCGGCCGGTCCTCGCGCTCCACCAGCCGGGCGTGCACGCGGCCGCCGTCCAGCGCCGAGAGCGCCTGGCGGATGCGGCGGCCGGACTCGTCGGCGCCCACGTAGCCCACCAGGTGGCACTCGGCGCCCACGGCGGCCACGTTCGCCGCCACGTTGGCCGCACCGCCCAGGGCGAAGCGCTCCTCGGTGACGTGCACCACCGGCACCGGCGCCTCGGGAGAGATGCGCGAGACGGAGCCCACCAGGTACACGTCGAGCATCACGTCGCCGACCACCGCCACGCGCAGGCCGCGGGCACGCTCCAGGATCTCGTCCAGCCGCGCGCGTGAAAGCCGTTCCATCTCCCCATCCGCCGCCGTGGTGCCGCCCGGCCGCGGGCCGGGAAAGAGGGCGCGGAATCTACCCGCGGGGCCGCGGGGTGTAAAGAAGATGCGGACGCCGCCGCCACTCCCCGGCACACGCGCGCGGCGCTACCTTTCCGCGTCCCTCCCGTCTCCATCCCCTCCCTTTGGTCTTCCCGATGCGCAAAACGCTCGACCTTCTCATCGCTGGGGCGATCGTCACCGGCGGCGCGGCGTTCGCGGTGTCCGGCAAGGTGCCGCGGCTCGCGATTCCGGCCGCCGATCCGTCCGCCGCCCTCCCCGCGCCCGCCCCCGCCGCCGCGCCCGCGACGGCCAAGGGCGGTGCCGCCGCCGGCGAGGAGGCGCTCTTCGGCGCCGCGCCGAAGCCGGCCTTCCGGAGCATGCGCCGCGCGGATTTCCTGGAGCTGAACGGGATGCGGACACGCGAGCACCTCTACACCGTGCGCGAGGGCAGCGGCTGGCGCTCGGTGGTCCGGGACAGCGCCGTGATGGAGATGGAGCTCCCGGGCGGGCCCATGCCGCAGCTGCGCACCGTCATGGACCAGCAGCTCGGCGGCGCACTGGACCTGTTCCGCGACGCGTGGAGCTACACGATGGCCACCGGCTCGGCCGACACGCGCCGCGCCTCGGCCGACACCCGCGTGCTGGCGGTCACCGGCGCGCAGGGGCGGCTGTTTCCGCTCGCGGTGGGCAACCGGCTGACCTTCCGCACGGTGGAGAGCGGCGGCGTGGAGGTGGCCGGTTGGGCGCGCGGCCAGGCCGGCGGCGACGGGTACGAGCTCGTGGTGACCGGGATGGAGGGGGATTACACGGCCTCGGAACCGGCGGTGCCGGGCCCCGTGTACGTGATCGACGTGAAGGTGACGAGCGAGGACGAGGACGAGCACTTCGAGGTGCACTACGCCCCCGCGCTCGGCGCCGCCGTGCGCATCCGCACGCTGGGCGACGCGCCCGCGAGCGAGGAGCGTCTGATCTCGTGGGAGCCCGCGCGCTGACCTCGCGGGCGGAGGCGTGGGAAAGAGTTGGGAAGGCGAATAAAAATAAATTCGCGGCAACAGCAGCACAAAGTCCCTGCGGGACTGCTCCCCCGGCATCCCGGAGGCACCGCGCTGATGCCGCGAGCGATTTCATCCTGAGTCGAACACCGCGCCGCGCGCGACCACGATGGATGATAGGGAGGCGTCCTCCGGAGCCGGAACCAGCTTTCGACCCGAACAGCCTCGCGCCGTTTGCGAGGCTTCCCGTAGTTGTTGCTGCGGCTTCAGCCGCCGGTGACGGGGGCAGCTCCCGTGGCTATGCGGCCGCCGACGCCACCCTGCCGGCCTCCCACCGCTGCCCGCTGGGCGCGGCGTGCGCATGGTTCGGCGGCGCGGCCCCCGGTTTGCCTGAGGCCGCAGGGTGATGCGGATCCCCCTACGCACGAGCCGCGGCGCGGTGCCCGATCCCCGCCCGCGTTTTCACGAAAGACGATGAGCGCCCAGGATATCGAGCGGGACGACGACGAGACGCTGCTGATGCCCCGCCCCGAGGCGGGCGACACGCAGTCGCCCATCGAGGGCGGCGCGCCGGGCGCGCCCATCACCGGCGCCAGCGGCGGCGGCTTCGCCAGCAAGCTGAAGCGGCTGGGGAGCGAGTCGCTGATCTACGGCCTCAGCTCCGTGTTCGGCCGCTTCCTGAGCTACGCGCTGCAGTTCCTGTACGTCGCCTACTTCCCCCCCGCGGCCAACGGGGTGCAGAGCGCGGTCTACACCTACGCGCCCATGCTCTCCATCGTCTTCCTGCTGGGGATGGACGTGGCCTACATGCGCAGCGCCGCCGCGGTGAAGGACAAACCGCTGGAAGAGCGGCAGCGCGCGTTCAGCATGCCCTTCGGCATCGTGGCGGTCGCCGGGGCGGCGGCGCTGCTGGTGGGCGCGCTGGGGTCGCGCTGGCTGTCGCACGGCATGAAGCTGCCGGCCGACGGGTTCCTGTACCTGATCGGCATCGTCTACACCGACGCGCTGATCGCCGTCCCCTACGCGCACCTGCGGATGACCGGGCGCGCCAAGCGGTACGCCGTGCTGCGGCTGCTCTTCGTGGCCGTCAGCATCGTGCTGAACGTGATCCTGATCGCGTTCCTGCACTGGGGGATCAGCGCCATCTTCCTGGCCAACCTGGTCGCCAACCTGGTGGTCCTCGCGCTCTTCACCAGCGAGATCGCGCGGCTCTTCCGCCCGCGCCTGCTGCGCGGGGTGAACTGGAAGCCGCTGTGGACGTACGCGCTCCCCATCATGCCCGCCATGTTCGCGGTGATGATCGTGGAGAACGGCGACCGGCTGGTGCTGAACCTCCTCCCGGACAGCGTCTCGAAGGCGGTGTACGGGATGGCCACCAAGGACGTGCTGGGGATCTACAACTTCAACTACAAGCTGGGCGTGGCCATGCTCCTGCTGGCGCAGATGTTCCGCATGGCGTGGACGCCCTTCTCGCTGCAGCACGGCCGCGACCGCGACGCGCCGCACCTGTTCACGCGCGTGCTGACGTCGGTGATGCTGCTCTGCGCGTTCGCGTTCCTGGGCCTGGCGCTCTTCATCCCCACGCTGGCCGGAATCCCCAAGATCCGCCACATCGCCAGCTCGCCGGCGTACTGGCTGGGGCTCTCCATCGTTCCCATCATCCTTCTGGGGTACGTGTTCAGCGCCATGTACGCGGTGGTCACGGCGGGGCTGTACATCGAGAAGAAGACGGGGATCCTGCCGTGGATCGCGGGCGCCGGCGCGGCCATCAACATCGCCATCTGCGTGGTCGCGGCGCGGCACTCGATGGTGGCGGTGGCGTGGGCCACGCCGGCCAGCTACGCGCTGATGGCGGCGCTGGGCGCGTGGCAGAGCAACCGCGTGTACCCGGTGCCCTGGGAGTGGGCGCGGCTGGCGCACCTGGCGGCGATCGTGGCCGCGCTCTACTTCGCGGACCAGTGGCTGGCCACGCACGGGTGGGGGCCCACGGAGGGCCGGTCGATCGGGGTGAAGCTGCTGCTGGTGGTGGCCTTCCCCGCCCTGCTCGTGCTCACCCGCTTCTTCCGCGCGGGCGAGTGGAAGGCCATGCGGCGCCTGATCCCCGTCGGCCGCAAGCCGGCGACGGCGTAGCAGCGTGCGGAGGCTGGGAAGGCGAATGGAATTCGCGGCAACAACAGCACGAAGTCCCTGCGGGACTGCTCCCCGGGCATCGGTGCGATCGGGTGGGATTCGCGGGGATGCCAGATCCCGAGCGGATCAGCCTCGCGCGGTTTGCGAGGCTTCCCGTGGTTGTTGCTGCGGCTTCAGCCGCCGGTGAGGGGCCGGCGTGGCGGGCGGGTCGGAGGACCCATCGCCGGTTGCAGCAGAGAGTTGGGAGATTCGGAAGATGGCCGGGCGAGGCGATCCGAGGCGTGTCGGGAGATCGTCCCACGCAAGGGGGTGGACAAATCCTGACGATGCCGCTAGATTGGTGAGCAGCGAAGAACACCGGGCGTACGATTCAGCCCGGGCCAGTGTGCCCTAAGGACCTGGACGCTTCAATCGTCCCGGTCCTTTTCTGTTTTTCGCGCGCCTGTGGCGGGGGGCGAATTTGCCCGCTTAGGAGACAGTCGGCTGGTACGGATTTCCCGGGCCTCGGCAGTCTACACCAATGCAAGGAGTTTCGGAATGCGTACCACCGGCACCGTGAAGTGGTTCAACGACACCAAGGGCTTCGGGTTCATCACTCCCGAGGACGGCTCGAAGGACTGCTTCGTGCACCACAGCGCCATCCAGGGCAGCGGCTTCCGCTCGCTGGCGGAGGGCGAGCGCGTGGAGTTCGACGTCGTGCAGGGCCAGAAGGGCCCCGCCGCCGAGAACGTCACCCGCCTGGGCTAAGCCCTCGCGGACCTGACGGTCCGACGAACTGAAGAGCCGCCCCGATCATTGAGATCGGGGCGGCTCTTTTCGCTCCAGCTCCTCCGTGTCGATCACTCTGATCACTCGGAATTGCGGTTTCCACACGGGTACCAGCCGGGCAGCTTTCGGCAACAGCGTTGCGGCAATCGAAAGAAGCATCGCAACAACTGCGAACAGGATGATGCTGGGTCTTCGGTTCGTCTGGTTTACAACCGACACATGGGTTCCACGGCCTTTTGCGTAAATAGCCAGCTCTCCACGGCCATCAGTCAGAATCGAGATATGATCGAGATCGCGTGGATCCAGTTGTGAATAGACGAAGCGTCGAGCTTGAAATCCTGACGGGATCGCTTCAGCAGTTGTGTCCCGAATCGGCCCGAACTCGAACGCTGGTACCGTCTGATGCTGGACGACAAGAATTGAGAAAGCTGAATCACGTTCCCGAAACACGAGGCTCACCGGAATGTCCTTGATGGTCACATCTCCAGAATTCCATACGGTCACACGATAGAGCACCGGAAAGGAAACCGCGTTTGTACCAAGGACGACCCGCAGCCCCTGAATCCGCTGGGACAGGAATTCACTAGGTGTGTCTATTCGATAGCTAAGTTCGGCCTTTTCTTTTCCGCGCGAAGTGAGGTAGTACGTGAATACCGCCGCGATAATAGCCACGACCAGCGGCGCAACAACGTAATTTCGAAGCCAGTGGTTGTCTTCGCTCATGAAATTGTGACTCCAGATAAATATCCATCGGACGATACGCAGCAACTAGCGAGCACACAAGCCTGTCAAAACGCCCAGTTGGCGCTCACGCTGACGGCCGTGTAGCGGTAGCCGCCGCCTGTGTCGGTGGGCGAGAGGCGCTGGAGGCCGGCGTTGGCGTAGCCGGCGGAGACGCCGATGCGGCGGCCGGGGGCCACGGTGTAGCTCAGGCCGCCGCTGGCGCGCAGCGTCGCGCTGCGGTCGCCGCCGGTGCGGACCTGCTGAATGCCGGGCGCCACCTCCGCGCTCACGCCCACGTGCCGCCACTCGCGCCCGAAGCGGCCCAGCGCCTCGCCGATCCAGTACAGGTCGGGGTCGAAGTAGCCGTCGTTCAGGTCCTGGTCGAACCCGAACGCCCGCCCCGCCGCACCCAGCGTGAAGAAGCGCGCCAGCCGCCGCGTCACGGCGACGTTGCCGTTCGTGCGCCGGTTCGTCTCGCCCGACACGCGGCCGTGGAAGTCCGCGCCGCCGCCGCCCGCGCTGATCGCCCACCCCTGCGCGGGAACGAAGCCGGCCGAGAGCGTCAGCTCGTCCACGTCCACCTCGCGCTGGATGAGGAGCGCGGTGGCGTCCAGCGGCGTGCGGTTGTACGCCAGCGTGGCCGTCACCGGATAGCGGCCGGGAGACGAGACCGCCGCGCGCCAGCTGGCCCGCGTGTCCTCGCCCGCGCGGTCGGTCTGCGTGACGCCGCCGCCCGCCGAGAGCCACCAGCCGGGCTCCAGCTGCGTCCGGATCCCCAGTCCCACGCCCTTCGAGGTGCCGTCCGGCGTGGCCGAGCCCTCCAGCCGCGCGTCGCGGAGGTACGCGTCCGCGCGGACCTCCACCCGCGGGTCGGGGCGGAAGGCGGCGCTGGAGGAGATCGTGGAGATGCGGTTCCCGTCCGAGTCCGTCTCATAGGTGAACGCCGGGGCCACCGCGGGGCGCGTCGGCAGGGCCGCCCAGGTAAGCTCCGTCCGCGCGTCGCGGTCCGTGGGGGCGGCGCGGATGGCGCGGCGGGCGGCCTCGAGCGCGGCCGCGTCCCTCCCCTGCCACCGCAGCGTCTGCGACAGGCCGACCAGCGCCGCCGGATCGTCCGGGTTGCGGGCGAGGACGCGCCGCCAGCGCCGTTCGGCCGCGAGCAGGTCGCCGCGCCAGGCAGCCGTCCGCGCGAGGCCCTGCATCGCCTGCACGTCGTTGCCGTTGATCTCCAGCAGGCGGCCGTAGACCACCTCCGCCGAGTCCAGCTTTCCCTCCCACGACAGCACCTGCGCCATCCCCAGCAGCGCGTCGTGGTCGCGCGGGTCGCGGCGCAGGATGGAGTCGTACGCCGCCCGGGCCGCGGCGAAGCGCGAGGCCCACGACAGCACCCGCGCCCGCTCCAGCCCGATCGCCCGGTCGCCCGGCGCGATCTCCAGGATCCTGCCGTAGGTCTGCAGCGACGCGTTGAAGTCCCCCGCCCACGACAGGAACTGCGCGCGCGCCTGCAGCGCCGGGAGGTACGCCGGGTTCTGCTGCAGCACCGGCTCCAGCGCCGTCACCGCGCCGGCCGGATCGCCCTTCCACGCCAGCACGCGCGCGCGGTCCACCTGCGTCTCCACGTCGCTCGGCGTCAGCCGCAGCGCGCGGTCGAGCAGCGCCAGCGCCTCGTCGTACCTGCCGTCCCACGCGCGGACCAGGGCCACGCGGTGCAGCGCGCGCACGTCGTTGCTGTCCGCGCGCAGGCGCTGCTCGTACAATCGCCCCGCCTCGGCCACGTTCCCCGCGGCCCACGCGCGGTCGGCCGCGTCCTGCGCGCGCGCCGGCGCCGCCCACGCGAGGGTGAGGAACGCGAAGAGCGGGAGGAAGATGCGCATGCGGTTCGTCATCGGTGCATCACCGGCGGGTCCATGGTGCGGAAGGCGTCGCGCATGGCGCCGAAGACGGGGCGGATGCGCTCGCGGGAGCGCGGCATCTCCCACGTGGGCCAGGTGAAGAGCGGCACCGCGGACGCGCCGCCGGACGCGGGCCACTGCGTCCACCGGCTTCCCGACCGCGCCGCGGCCACGATGCGGATCCCGGGAACCGTCTCCGTGCCGAAGTCGCCGTTCGGGTTGGCGCCGGGCGCGTCCTGCAGCACGCGGCGCTCGCTGGGGTCGGTGAAGTTCAGCAGCATCCAGGGGATGCGGACCTCGAAGACGCCGCGGTCCAGCATCTCCCAGCTTCCGTCCGGCGGCGGGCCCTGGCGCAGGATGCCGCGGTCGTAGCCGAAGGCGGCGAACTCCGTCCCGTCGCGCCCGAAGCGGCGGCGGTTGGTGACCACGCGCAGCGAGTCGTACACCCCGTCGTCGTTGGCGCGGGTGACGAACGGCCGGTTGTAGCGCGACTGGTAGCGCCCGAAGAAGAAGCCCGGCAGCGGGTTGTCGATGTGCGGCGGCGGCGTGGGCTGGCCGGGGATCTGGTTCACCAGGTCGATCGCGAACGGGTTCGACGGGGGATCGGCCAGCAGCCGCACCTCGCCGCCGCGCGTGGCGTGCAGCGCGAACTCGATCCCCACCGGCAGCCGCTCGCCGACGCGGCCGGGCCAGCGGAAGTCGCCCGCGTCGGGCTTCACCACGTCGAAGCCGAGGTAGAGCTCGTCGGGCGCGCGGCCGTCCGCCGTCTCCACCTCCACCCACAGGTACGCCTCGTCCACTGCGGCGCGCACCACGCCCTGCGGCGTGCGGTACAGCACCGGCCGCGCGGCCCACGCGGAGGCCCGGTCGGCCAGCGTCGCGCCGCGGACGACCTCGCCGGGCTCCTCGGTCAGCATCCCGTAGTGCTGCTCGGCATCGAGCCGGTTCAGCCAGAGGCGGTTGCGCTCCAGCGGAATCTCGAAGTCGATGACGATCCAGTTCTTCTTGAACCACTCGTCGATCCACGCGAAGATCGCCCCGCCGGCCATCCCGCTCTCGGCGATCTCGCGGGTCAGCCGCGCATCGGCTTCGGCCATCGACGCCTCGTCGTGGCCGCCGTGGTGCCATCCCTGGGGCTGCAGGTGCGCGCTCCCCATCGACCCCGGTACGCCGTACTCGCTGATGACGACCGGCATCCCCGGGTGGTGCGCCTTCAATTCGCGCAGGTAGCCGAAGTAGTTGCTGCGCCCCAGGCTGGACGACGCGCGGTTGTACCCCGGGTCCAGCACCATGAAGTCCGGGTAGTACGGATACGCGTGGAAGCTGGCGAAGTAGCCCGCCGGGTACGCCGCGGTCGGGTGCACGATCGAGGCGTCCAGGTCGATGCGGTCGTTGTCGTACTCCAGCGGCTTGCGGTCCACCCGCTCGCCCAGGCGCGTGCGGATGGAGATCTCCTCGTCGACCGTGGTCTCCGTCGGGTGCTTCAGCGGGTCCAGCGTGGGCCAGTTGGTGTAGGCCACCGGCCGCATCGCGTGGTAGGTGCGCGCCTCGTACTCCACGATGTGCTCGCACGCCTTCCCCAGCCAGCGGTCCATCGGCGTGCCGCCGGCGACGGTGAGGTAGCGCCCGCTCCACGCGGGATAGTTCGGCCGCCGCGCGTTGAACTCGCCCACCGAGAACGGCTCCCACTCGCGTCCGATGATCCACGCCAGCACCCAGGGCGATACGTCGGCCGTGTACTGCCCGCTGGAGTGGCCGGGGCGCGGCGGGAGGTCGGCGCGGCCGTGCAGGAGGTCGACCACGCGCTGCATCTCCGCGAAGAACTGCCCCTCCCACTGCGGGTCGGCGAAGTCGTCGTTCTCCGGCAACTCGGTCCACACGCCATGGATGATCCACAGCGGATTCTCCCGGTGCGCCGAGTTCCAGGCGTACAGCGCGCGGTAGAAGTGGGGGGGATGGATGGTGTAGACGCGCACGGTGTTCGCGCCCATCTCCGCCATCTGCGCGATCCAGCGGGCGTACGTGGCCGAATCGGGGAACTCGCTGGGATGATGCCCGGGCGTGGCCGCGCCGAGGTTCACGCCCTTCACGTAGAACGGCTCCCACCCGCGCGCCGTCCGCACCTCGAAGCGGTCGCCGTGCGCGCGGCTGGGGTAGACGATGGTGTCGGGGATGACGAGCGGACCGCGCTGGACGACCACCGGCGCCTCGCCCAGCCGCGCCAGGTACTCGCGCGCGTCGGCGTTGTTGGGATCGATGCGGCGCACGCGGGTGAACGCGCTCCGCGACGTCTCCTGGTCGCCCTGCCGCCACGCGGCCAGCCCGAGGCCGACCAGCGCGTCCACGTTCTGCGGCGCCGCGGCGATGACGGCCTCGAAGCTCCGCCGCGCGCCGGGGACGTCGCCGGCGCGGAGCATGGCGAAGCCGCTGCCCACGCGCGCGCCGACGTGCGTGGGGCACCGCCGCAGCGCCGCGTCGAACCGCGCGCGCGCCGAGTCGATCTGGCTGGCGCGGTACAGCGTCCACCCGCGCTCCACCAGCGGGTTGGCGACCTCGGGGCACTCCTGCGCCCCCCGCATTCCCATCGCACCCAGCGTCGGCACGGCCGCGCCGCCGAGCGCGGCCGCCATCGCCGCGAGCGCGATCCGTCGCCGCATCCGTAGATCGGATTCACGTAAGATGAACTGCATCAAGCCCTTCTCTCCACGCATCTTGTCAGCTCTCTGCTCATCACCGGTCTAGCATCCGGTGAATGGAATTCACCGGCAACAACCGCACAAAGGCCCTGCGGGACTGCTCTCCAGCATCCCCGCGACCGGCCAGCCCGACCGCACACCTCCCTTCACACCCGCACCCGCCGCTTCACCTTCGCCGAGCCGGAGGACTCCGCCTCCGCCTCGATCGCCCGGTCGGCATCGGCCACCTGCGCCGGGGTGGGGGCGAAGCCCTTGCGATCCATCTTCCCCCAGCTCTTGCTGCCGCGGACGTAGTTCCACATCCCCTTCAGCCGCCAGATCACCGTCAGCTGCCGGTAGCCCAGGTTTTCCAGCAGCGCCCAGACCACCAGCATCACCCGGTCGCCGAAGGTGTGGTAGCGGTGGAAGTTCATCTCCTCCAGCACCAGCGCGGTAAAGGTCAGCACCGCGCCCAGCCCGTACGCCGTCAGGAAGAAGAGGATGGCGAAGGGCCAGTCGATGGCGTTCAGCATCAGCCCAAGGATCACCCCCAGGAACCCCACCGCCTCGACCACCGGCGCCAGCATCTCGTTGAACACGAAGTACGGGTACACGATGGTGCCCATCCGCCCGTACTTCGGGTTGAAGAGGAGCCCGCGGTGGCGCCAGAGCACGTCGGCCAGCCCGCGCTGCCAGCGGTCGCGCTGCCGGGCGAGGACGCGGAAGGTGGAGGGCGCCTCGGTCCACGCCACGGGGTCGGGGATGAAGTCCACCCGGTGCGCGCCCTTGCGCTCGTAGCCGATGCGGCGCAGGCGCAGGACCAGCTCCATGTCCTCGCCCACCGTTTCTTCCAGGTACCCGCCCGCGGCGATCATCAGGTCGCGGCGGAAGAGGCCGAAGGCGCCGGAGATGATGAGGTTGCCGCCCAGCCGGTTCCATCCCAGCCGCCCGAAGAGGAAGGCGCGGAGATACTCGACGACCTGGAAGCCGGGGAGCGCGCGCCGCGGCACCCGCGTCTCCACCACGCGGCCGCTCTCCACGCGCGACGCGTTGGCCACGCGGATGGTTCCCCCCGCGGCGATCACCTCGTCGTCGTCGATGAAGGGCCGCACCATGCGGATCAGCGCGTCGGGCTCGATCAGCGTGTCGGCGTCGATGGCGCAGACCAGGTCGCCCGTCGCCAGATTCAATCCCGCGTTCAGCGCGTCGGCCTTGCCGCCGTTGCGCTTGTCGACGACGACCAGGTTGGGGTGCGTGCGCGAGCGGTAGAGGGAGACGACCTCGGCGGAGTGGATGCGCTTCTGGTAGATGGGGTGGATGGGCGCCAGGTCGAACTGGTCGATGAGCACCGCCATGGTCTCGTCGCGCGACCCGTCGTTGACGACCACGACCTCGAGGTTGGGATAGTAGAGCGCGAGCAGGGCGCGCACGCTCTCGCCGATGGTGGCGGCCTCGTTGTAGGCGGGGGCCAGCATGGAGATGCCGGGAACCACGCGCGAGCCCAGCATCTTCCAGCGCGCCTGCCCGCGCGAAAGGAGGACGTGGCGGCGCATCTCCACCCCGGCGCTGGCCAGGAGGACCAGGTACCAGCCGTTCACCAGGAGGAAGTAGGCCAGGATCGCCCACTCCAGCTTCACCAGGATCCAGACGGCGATCGAGTACGGGCTCATCGCCACTGGTCCCGCTCGGTGGTGGTTTCGGGCATGTCCAGCACCTGCCGCGCGATGTCGGCGGCGAAGCGGTCGCGGTCGTCCAGCGCGCGGCGAAGGAGCAGCTGCCCCGGGCTCCCCAGCCGCCGCATCGCCAGCGCGCTCTGGCTGCGCACCACCCAGGCGGGGTCGCGCAGCATCCGCGCGAGCCGGGCGGCGGCGGGCCAGTGCCCCAGCCGCCCCAGCGCGGCCGCCGCGGCGGCGCGGACCGAGGGCTCGGCGTCGTCCAGCAGCCCGACGGCGCGCCGCACCAGCGCGTCACCGCCGATGGCGCCGGCGAGCGCGACGGCGCGCGCGCGGCAGACGGGGTCGGCATCCCCGCACAGCCGCTCGGCCGCCGCGGCGAAGCGCGGGTCGGCCAGGCCGGTGGCCACCTCGAGCGCGGCCTCGGCCTGCTCGCCGCCGTGCGTCTCCAGGTACGCGGCCAGCGGGTCGATCGCCGGCGGGCCGATGCGGATGAGCGAGTCGCGCAGCACCCAGCTTCCCACCGCCTCGGGATATTCGAGGAGGAGGATGAGGCGGCGGATGACGCCCGGCGTGGGGTTCTGCCCCGCCCACTCGGCAGCTTCCGCACGCACGGCGGGATGGGGATCGCGGAAGAGCGGGGGGACGACGTCCTCGCCGCCGCCCAGCGCGGTGAGCAGGCGGATGCCGCGCAGCCGCTTCCACCACTTGCGGCTCTTGCAGAGGCGCTCGGCGCCCTCCACCAGCCCGACCTCGCGCGCCAGCGCCGACAGGTGCCGCCGCTGCGCCCCGCCGATGCTGGGCGCCAGCTCGGTGAAGAGGCGGATCTGCAGGCGCAGCGGCAGGGCGCGCAGGAACGCCTCGTCGGCGCGGTCCACGCGCGGCTGCACGGCCACGCCGGCCAGCGCCATCCGCCCGCGCTCCATCAGCGGGGCGGAGCGGCGCTCGTGCAGCGCCATCGCCACGCCGTGGCCGAAGATGGTGACCAGGCTGGCGATCCACGCCACGCCGATCACCACCAGCGCCAGGTCGAGCAGGCGGATGGAGCTCATCGCGCGATCTCCATCCACCATGGATCCTTCGCATCTCCAAAACCAGAAAGGGGTTCACGCGGAGACGCGGAGGAACGGAGGAAACATCTCCGCTGCTCTGCTTCCCTGCGTGAAACCCCTGCGGTTTTCGCGATGACGGGCATCCGCGCATCGCCATGCGCCGCGCCCTCTCCGGCCGGCCCAGGCCGTCCACCTCGCCCGTACCGGGAGAGGTAGCTGGACGAGATCCGCGCGTCGGGGGCTGCATCGTGCCCGCCCGGCTGGCTCTCGCGCAGATGCTGGAAGGCCACCTCCTCCCGGAATGGGAGGGGGTCGCGCCCTCCGGCGCGGGGGGAGGGCGCGGGGGCGAGGGCGCGCGCCGGTGCGTGGCACGCGCGAACGTCCACCCTGTTCCCTGTACCCTGTCCTCTGTTCCCTCCCTTCATGCGCGCATCGCCCTCCGGATGCGCTGCAGCAGGATGGGCACGCTGAACGGCTTGGCCACGTGGTCGAACGCGCCTTCCTCCAGCGCCTGCACCACCTCGGCCTCGTGCGCGCGCACCGTGAGCACGATCACGCGCGTGCGCTCCAGCACCCGCTCGCGCGCCAGGGTGCGCAGCAGCGCGTGGCCGTCCATCCCCGGCAGGTCCACGTCCAGCAGCACCACGCGCGCGCGCAGCCTGGGGCGGCTGCCGGTGAGCTGCTGCGCGGCCTCGCGTCCGTCGGCGATCCAGCGGCTGCGCCAGCCGCGCGTTTCCAGCGCGTGCAGGAGGAGGCGCGCCAGCGTGTGGTCGTCCTCCACCACCAGCACGTCCACGTGCTCGGCGGTGCTGGGCTGCCCGGCCGTCCACCCCGCGGGAAGCACGCGGTCGCGCCCCGCCTCCTTGGCCTGGTACATCGTCGCGTCGGCCGTGCGGTAGAGCGCCTGCAGGTCGCCGCCGTCCATCGGGTACTGGGCCACGCCGGCGCTGAACGTCACCCGCAGCGGCTCGGCGCCGGGAACCTCGAAGGGCTCGTCGCGCAGCACCTCGAGCACCTCGGCCAGGCGCTGCACCCCGTCGTCCTTGTCCATCCCGTGCATGGCGACGAGGAACTCTTCCCCGCCCCACCGCGCCACCACGTCTTCCGCGCGGAAGCTGCGCTCCAGCATGCGGGCCACGCGCCGCAGCACCTCGTCGCCCGTGCCGTGGCCGTGCTGGTCGTTCACCTGCTTGAAGTGGTCAAGGTCCAGCAGCGCCAGCGAGAAGGGCTGCTGGTGGCGCACGGCCAGGTTCAGCAGCTGCCCCATCAGCTCCTCCGACCGCCGCCGGTTCGCCACGCCGGTGAGCGGATCGGTATCCGCCAGCGCCCGGTGCAGCTGCACGCGCTCCAGGCGGTTGGTGATGCGGGTGACCAGCTCGGGGCCCACGATGGGCTTGGCCACGAAGTCGTCGGCGCCCGCGCTGAACACCTGCTGCACCGTTTCCGGGCCGGCGCGCGCGGTGAGGAAGACCACCGGGGTGGCGCCCCAGCGGGTGTCGTTGCGCAGCACGCGGCAGAGCTCGATCCCGTTCACCCGCGGCATGTCGATGTCGAGGATCACCACGTCGGGGCAGAACTCCTCCAGCGCCTCCCAGAAGCGGAGCGGGTCGTCCAGCGTGTGCACCTTCACCCCGCCCGCCTCGAGCAGCGAGCCCACGCTGGCCAGCACCAGCGGGTCGTCGTCCACCACCAGCACGCAGGCGTGGCGGTCGCGGCCGCGGTGCAGCACCCCCTGCACCGCGTCGACCGCGGCGGCGGGGGGCACCGGCTTCTGCAGGAACCCCATCCCCCCCATCCGCGCCACGTCCACGCGGTCGGTGAACGAGCCCCGCGCGGTGAGGACCAGGACGGGGACGCGCGGGGTGCGCGACGCCAGCTCGGAAAGGAGCGAGAGCCCGCTCTCCCCCCGCTCGAAGGAAAGGTCCAGGAGGACGGCGGCGGGGCGCTCCTCGGCCACCGCGGCGCGCGCCTCGGCCACGCCGGGGGCCACGCGCGTGCGGAACCCCCGCCCGCCCGCCTCCATGGCGATGCGGTCGGCCAGCTCGGCGTCGTCATCCACGATCAGCAGCAGCGGGAGCCGCGCGCCCGTCGCCGGCCCGGCCTGCGGCGGCGCCGCGACACGCTCGCGCGACGCGGAGGGGTCGGCGGCGGGCGTGGGCGGCCGCGCCAGCTCGCGGCGGAGCGCGACGACCAGGTCGGTGAGCTTCAGCGCCTCGGCCTGCCCCAGCGGCGCCGCGCCCTGCAGCAGGAGCTCGATCTCGCGCGCCAGCCGCGACCCCTGCGCGAAGCCGAAGGTGCCCACGGAGCCCGCCAGCTTGTGCGCCTCGCGCTCGGCGTGGCGGCGGCTCTCCTCGTCCAGCCCCCCCTCCAGCACGGCCACCGCGGCCGACTCGACGGCGTCCACCCGTTCCATCACCGCGCCGCGGAAGCGCTCCCACGCCTGCCGCACCGCGTCGGCCAGCGCGCCGCGCTTCGCCTCTCCGGCGGCGGCGGCCACGTCGCGCGGGTCGTCGGGCGACGGCCCGCCGGTGCCCAGCACGGCGCCGGCCTCGCGCACCAGCGCCTGGCGGTCCAGCGGGTGGAAGAAGATGCGCGCCACGCCGAGCGCGTCCAGGTCGGCGCGGGTGAGCGAGGCGCGGGTGCCGCGCTCCAGGCAGAGGAAGGTGGGGGGATGGGGTTCGGTGCCGCGCAGCAGGTCGCGCGCGGGGCCGCCGGGGATGGCGTCGTCGACCAGCAGGAGCGCCCACCCGCCGCGGGCCAGCTCGGCGCGCGCGGCGGCGGCGTCGGGCGCCGTTTCCACCGTCACGCCGCGCAGCTGGCGCGCCAGGAAGCCGGCCACGGCGTCGCCGAAGCCGGCCACCAGCACCCGCGCGGGCGGACTTCCGCTCACTCCGGCCACCCCAGCGAGGCCGACACCTGGCGCGCCAGGTCCATGGGGTCGAACGGCTTGGCCAGCACCCCGGCCACCCCCAGCCCCTCGAAGCGGCGGCGGTCGGCGGCCTGCACCTTGGCGGTCAGCAGGATGATGGGAATGGCCGAGGTGGCCGCGTCCTCGCCCAGGCGCTGGGCCGTGGCGGGGCCGTCCATCCCCGGCATCATCACGTCCAGGAGAATGGCGTCGGGCCGGTGCTCGGCCGCCAGCCGGATCCCCTCCTCGCCGCTGGAGGCGGGGATCACCTCCCAGCCGGCCACCATCTCCAGCGACATCTGCGCGACCTCGCGGATGTCGTCCTCGTCGTCCACGATCAGGATGCGTCGGCTCATTGTGTCTCCATCATCCCATCCGGCCGTCCCTCGCGCGGCCGGCCGGAAACATGATTACGTCGCGCGCGCCGCCGCCGGATGCATCCGCCGCGCGGATCCGGGAGAAGACGCGCGGCGGGCGCGGCGAGTCACCCCCCGCGGGCCGGCCTTCCCCCGATTCCGTTGCGCCGTCGCGCGAGTCTGGGCACCCATCCAACGGCAATCCCCGCGCCGGGACAAGGAGCGTCACGATTCGCCGCCCCCGCCCTGCCCCCCGCCCGCCCGCGCCTCCGCCTGCGTGAGCAGCGCCAGGACGCGCCGCTCCAGCTCCACCGGCTCGATGCGGCTCTTGATCAGCACCTCCACCCCGGCGCGGCGCAGGCGCTCGCGGCCGGGCTCGTCCAGGTCCAGCGCGGTATACGCCACGATCGGCACGTCGCGCAGCCCCTCGTGCTCGCGGAAGCGTTCGGCCAGCCAGTAGCCGTCGCCCTCGGGGATGGCGATGTCGAGCACCACGGCGTCCGGCGTGCGGCGGCGCGCGGCGCCCCACGCGCTCTCCCCCGTTCCCGCCACCTCGGCCGCCACGCCCTGCCGCTGGAAGGTCTCGGCCAGCACGCCCGCCAGGTCGGCGTCGTCCTCCACCACCAGGACGTGCTTGCGCCCGTCCGCCGGCTCGGGAACCACGGGGTCGGGGTCGCCCGGGCGCGGCGCCGCCTCGACCTCGGCCGGCTCGCGCGCGGGGAGCGGGAGGGTGAAGGCCAGCGTGCTTCCCTCGCCCAGCACGCTCTCGGCCCAGATCCGCCCCCCGTGCTGCCCCACGATGGTGCGGCAGATGGCCAGCCCCAGCCCCGTTCCGCCCTTCTGCCGCGAATCCGACGAGTCCACCTGCTGGAAGCGCTCGAAGATGCTTTCCAGCCGGTCGGCGGGAATGCCGCGCCCGTGGTCGGTCACGCGGAACATCGCGTCCTCGCCCTCCGGCTCCACCGTCAGCTCCACCGTGCCCCCGGGGTTGGAGAACTTCACCGCGTTGGAGATGAGGTTGGTGAGCACCTGCAGGAGGCGGTCGGGGTCGGCCACCAGGGCCACCGGCTCGGCCCACACGTAGACGCCCACGCCGGCGCGCTCGGCCATGGGCATCATCACCTCGGCGGCGTTCTGCGCCAGCTCGGCCGCGTTCACCGGCCGCGGCTCCATGGCCACCTTCCCGGACTCGATCCGCTCGATGTCCAGGATGTCGTTGATGAGGCGGATGAGGCGGTCGGTGTTCTGGACGGCGATCTCCAGCATCCGCTGCCCGCGCTGCGGCACCTCGCCCGCCTTCCCCGAGGCCAGCAGCCCCAGCGAGCCGCGGATGGCGGTGAGCGGCGTGCGCAGCTCGTGGCTGACCACGGAGATGAACTCGTCCTTCATGCGGTCCACCTCGCGGCGCTCGGTCACGTCGCGGAAGGTGACCACCACGCCGGCGATGCGCTCCTCCTCCACGATGGGCGTGCAGGTGAACTCCACCGGGAAGCGACGGCCGTCGGCGCGGCGGAAGGTGGCGTCCTTCGCGGTCTTCGTCTCGCCGGAGAGGAGGGCGGCGCGGATGGGGTCGTGCCCGCCGTCGGACGACAGCAGCGTGGCCTCGTACGGCCGCCCGGGAAGGTCGTCGGGGGCGTACCCCAGCATGGCCGCCGCCGCGGGGTTGGCGAAGGTGGTGTAGCCGTGCGCGTCCAGCCCGTAGATCCCCTCGGCCGCGGCGTTCAGGATCAGCTCGTTCTGCCGCGCCAGCCGCTCGGCCGCCTGCCGCGCCAGGATGCGCTCGGCCGCCTCGGCGGTGAGGAGACGGTTGGCCTCGCGCAATCGCGCCGTCCGGCGCACGACCAGCACGCCGGCGCCGACGGCCAGGAGGACCGCGAGGATCCCTCCGCTCAGCACCAGGAAGGCGGTGCGCCGCTCCAGCGCCCGCGCCTCCTGCGCGCGGCGGCCCAGCAGGGAGAACTCCTCGCCGCGCACCTCGGCCAGCGTCTGGCGGATGGAGTCGGCCACGGCGCGGCGGGCGGTGAGCGCGCGCACATCGCCCGCGGTGGCCCGCGCCGCGCGCATGGCCGCGCTGTCGCCCTCGCGGGCGGACATGGGCCCGGCCTGCCCCGCGCGGAAGCGCGCCTGCAGCGCCGTGATGCGGCGGAGGCGCGCCTGCTGGCGGGGGTTGTCGGCGGTCAGCCGGCGCAGCGCGGCCAGGTGCCCGTCCCAGTCGCGGGCGCCCTCGCTCCACCCGGCCAGGAACTGCGGGTCGCCGGAGATGCCGAAGCCGCGGTAGGTGGTCTCCATCTCGGCCTGCGCGGCGCCCAGCCCCTCGGCCTCGGTGATCACCTGCCAGGTGTGGATGCTCCAGCGGTTGGCCGCCGCCACCTTGCGGAACCCCGCGTTGGCCAGCCCCAGCAGCGTGGCCAGGATCAGCAGGAGCGCCACGAACAGCGCCATCAGCCCCGCGTCGGGGCGGAGGACGGCGGGGGTCGCGGAGCGTGCGGAAGCGGCGGCGTCGCTCAAGGAGCCTTTGCGCGGGTGTGCGGGTCTGATTTAACGGCAGGAAAGAAACGTTCCATCCGGCCCGGCGCAAGGTGATGCAGAAGGTTTGCGCAAAGCCGGGCGGCGCGCCCGTCCGGGGTGGAGGGGCGCGCCGCTGCTGGTCGATCGGGGAGATCGGGATCAGCTGCCGCTGAGCTTTCCTTCCACCAGGTCCACCCCCTCCTGCGTCAGCGCGTACTGCTTCCGGGCCTGCCGGGTGGTGCCCATCTTCTTCTTCTGCACCATGAGCGGCGGGCGCGAGCGCAGGTTGCTCTCGATGGCGCGGGTGATGTTGGGCACCGGCAGCCCGTTGCGCTTCAGCTCGGCGTTGATGGCCTGGCTGGTGACGGTGCGGTCGGCGCGGCCGCGGGCCAGCACCCAGGCGCCCAGCAGCGCGCGCTCGGCCATGGTCTCGGGCTTCCACCGCTCGATGGCGGAAGAGACGCCCCCCGCCCCGTTGCGGCGCGCGTTGGTGCTCCCGCGCGGCCGGCCGCGGCGCCGCGGCTGCTCCTCGCCCGCGGCGCCGGCGTCGCCCGCAGGCTCGGCCTGCGCGCGCGGGGCCGCGCCGCCCCGGGCCACGCGGCCACCGAAGGCACGCTCCAGGAGGATGTCTCGCGCGCGCTCCTTCAGGACGGGATCGTAGCTCGAGATGGCGTTGTTGATCTCGTCCAGCACCGCTTTGACTTCCTGCAGGTCTTCCATGTGCGCTCCGGGGTCGGCAGTGGCAAGGCGGGGCGCGCGTCCTGCGCCCGCGCGGCCGGAATGTCGTGGGGTCGGGTCATGAACTGCAATGAATCCGGTTGCGCATCATTTAAAACTCCATTTGCACCGCCGTCAAGTATTCTCGGTATGCTTCCTCTTCGAAGGCGCAGAAGATCACCTTGCGCGGGTACGGGTTCTCGCTCAGAAACCGGTGCACCTCGCGCACCGCAATGCGGGCCGCGCGCTCCAGCGGAAAGCGGTACGCGCCGGTGCTGATGGAGGGAAACGCCACCGTCTCCATCTCCTTGTCGGCGGCGATCTTGAGCGAGTTCCGCCACGCCGTGGCCAGCATCTCGTCCTCGCCTTTTTCGCCCCCCTGCCATACGGGGCCCACGGTATGGATCACCCACCGCGCGGGAAGGTCGTAGCCGGCGGTGATCTTGGCCTGGCCGGTGCGGCATCCGTGCAGCATCCGGCACTCCTCCACCAGCCTGCGCCCGGCCGCGCGGTGGATGGCGCCGTCCACGCCGCCGCCGCCCAGCAGCGAGGTGTTGGCCGCGTTCACGATGCCGTCCACGCGCAGCCTGGTGATGTCACCCTGAACGACCTCGACGCGGTCTTTGAGCGATTCGTCCATGACGGGTGCAAGTTGGGGTGATGTGCTTCGGATGAGTCGACGCAAGTCCATCGTCCGCATCCACTTCCATCGCATGGCCCGGCATCGCGGGATCTCGCGCGGAGACGCGGAGACGCGGAGGTGCATCCCCATCGCCTCCGCGACTCCGCGTCTCCGCATGAGGCCTTCTTTTCAGGTCTTCGGGTCCGCCGGGGCGCCGTCGGGCGCGTCGAAGTTCAGGTGCGGCTCGGCGACGATGTCGTGCGTGGCGCAGAGCCTGGCCAGCAGCGCGTGCACCTGCTCCAGCGCGCGGTCCTGCGCCGCCAGGTGCTCCAGCACGGCGGCGATCTCGATCTCCGCCTTGCGGTTCACCTCGAAGTCGTTGCGCGCCTCCAGCCGGTCGCGCACGGCCTGCCGGTTCTGGCTCATCATGATGATGGGCGCCGCGTACGCCGCCTGCGTGGAAAGCACCAGGTTCATGAGGATGAAGGGATACGGGTCCCAGTGCCGGATCATGGCCACGCTGTTCAGCATGAACCAGACGGCCAGGATGGAGGACTGGATGATGATGAACTTCCACGAGCCCATCATCGCCGCGACGCGGTCGGCGGTGCGCTCGCCGACGGTCATCCGCTCCGCCATCACCTCCTCGACGTTCACCACCGGCGGATGGTCGTGGCGGAACGGGTGCGGAAAGCGCAGCGGGAGGTGCGTGTTCGTGCTCACGGCTTGCGGCTCCGGTGCGAGATGAGGAAGAAGCTGGCGGCGGTCACGATGCCGAACGCCACGTACCCGATCACCATCTCCAGCGCCGCCATGATGCGCGCCTCGGGCATCGGCACGAAGTCGCCCAGCCCGGCGGTGGTGATGGTGCTGGCGCTGAAGTACAGGCAGGTGAAGAAGCTGGTCACCTCGCCCGCCGCCGGGTCACTGGGGCGGACGATCCCCAGCTCGCGGTAGAGAAAGGCGAAGAAGAGGATGGTGAGGGCGATGGTCCCGAAGGCGTAGCCGATGGTGTGCGGCAGCCGGTCCGGGTCGCTCAGCAGCGCGCCCACCTGCCGGATGAAGCCCACCACCAGCGCGGGGATCATCGCCACGCCCAGGATGATGGCGGTCACGTCCTGCCGCAGCCCCACCACGCGCAGCAGCAGCTCGAACACGCCGAGGGCCACCACGCTCCCCACCAGCGCGCCGCGGAAGACGTGGTGCGGCTCGTCGGAAGTCGGGAAGATGCGCATCGCCGGATCCCGGATGCGGCGGTGGAGGAGGACGGCGGCGCGGCGGTGGGGGCGCGCGGTGGATCGCGATCGCGGGGGAACCCTCCCCCCGCGGCTGGGACCGCGTACCCCCTCCCGAAAACGGGGCCCGATAACGGGAGGGGGTAACTTCGACTGAGCCGCCCGGATGCCGGCGCGTTCGGCGGCGATCGTGGGATGCGAGGCCCGGACCTGAATCGCCGCGCAGTCTGGATGCTGCTGCTCAGCTTCCCTTGCGGGCGCGGAGCTCCAGGCCGCGGGTGGTGATCAGCGCGGCGCCCTGCCCCGCCCATCGCGCGAGGCTCTCGGCCTCCGGCTCCAGCCCCAGCCCCCAGGTGGCGTCGGTGATGACGGTGACGGGGTAGCCGCGCGGCTCCAGCATCCCCTCCACCGCGTTCTTCACGCACACGTCGCGGGCCACGCCGGCCACGTAGATCTCCAGCGGCGCGCCCAGGCGGTAGCCCAGCTCGCGCAGGAACGCGTCCGTGGCCGGGTTGCCGGTGAAGACGTCGAAGCGGTTCTTGTGGATGAACACCGGGCGTCCCTCGCCCACCGCGCGGCGGGCCACGTTGCGGGCCACGTCGGCGCTGGCGCCGCGCTCCAGCACCAGCATGTCCTCGGGGCGGATGGATTCGTGGATCTCGGCCCCCGCGCGCTCCGCCGCGTCGGGCGAAAGCCCCATGCAGTGCGGCGGATACGTCCCCCTGGTCGCGTCGGGAGATTCGGTGTCGATCTCCTCGTCCTCGTACGAGTGCCAGTCTCCGGTGTAGACGATGGCGTCGCAGTTGGCGCGCATCCACTCCACGGCCTGCTGCAGCGCGGGCATGATCTGCGAGGCCCCAACGTCCTTCCCGTCGTCGAACAGGTCGTGGACGTACAGGCGCCCGCTCTCCGCCGGCGGCAGCAGGAAATCATTCTGCGCGTCCACCACCCACCCGATCCGCGCGATTCTATCGGTCATCATGCCCTCTCTTCCGTAATCCCCCGCTCCCGCACTTTCGCACTCACGCACTTTCGCACTTTCGCACTTAAATCAACTGCGCCCAATCCACCGGCACCAGCCGCGGGTTCTCGCGGAAGGTGCGGCCGATCTTTCCTTCCGGCCGGTCGTCCACCCGCACAAGGTCGGCGGTGAAGTCGAAGTCGTTCAGCAGCCCGCTGGCCGGGTCGCTGTGGCCCAGCAGGCTGCTGCCCACGCCGTAGGCCACGACGGGAACGCCCTCGCCCTCGAAGCGCCTGATCTTGGACGGCGTGAACCCGCCGCTGGCGACGATGCCGACGTAGTGGAAGCCCTCCGCGTCCAGCGCCGCGCGCATCTTCCGCACGAGGTAGGAGTTCACGCCGGTGAGCCGGGCGCGCCCCCACACCTCGGGGTCGCCGATCAGCGACGCGTCGATCAATCGCTCGCTGGTGTCCACGCGAACGGCGCTCAGCACGCCGTCGCCGAACTCGGCCCGGATCGCCCGCGCGACCTCGAGCGCGGTGCGCACGGAGTCGTTCTCGTAGTCCACCAGGCTCATCAGCTGCACGCCCGGCTCCTCGCCGCGCAGGTAGCGCGCGAAGGCGAGGGTGGCCGCCACGGTGTCGCCGCCGAAGGCCGCGATCATGGCGTGCGGCATGGTCCCCACCCCGCGCGCGCCCCACCAGGCGCCGGCCGCGTCGCTGGACACGCTCTGCACGCCGCCGATCTGCGCCGCGTAGCCGTCGGGCGTCTGCACCCGCCAGTCGTCGTGGCGCGGCGCCATGAAGATGACCGGCTTCCCCGCCGCGGCGTCGACCACGATGCGCGTGTTGCTGGCGATGAGCGAGCGCCGCGCCAGCACGCCCAGCACCGGCGTCTCCAGGTGCGCGAAGCCGCGGTAGCAGCCGGTGATGTGCATCACCGGCTCCCACGCGTCGGAGCCGGCGGCGTTCACCGCGTCGCCCTCCAGCAGCGTGCGGATGCGGAGATCGGCCGGGTCGTATCCTTCCGCCAGCTGCGTCTGGAAGAGGCGCACCGCCTCGTACACGCCCGCCAGCACGCCGGCCTGCTTGGCGAAGACCTGCATCGTCACCACCGGGTCGCGGCCGGCGTGGCGCAGGGTGCTGGCGGTGCGCACGAAATAACGGTCGGAGAGCCAGCCGGTGCGGATCCGCGCGTCGAACTGGAAGAGCTCGGGGGGAAAGCGGCGCAGCCCGTCGTGGAGATGGGCGGCGCGTGCGGTGGCATCGTCGGCGGGCGGCTGGTCGATCATCCGGTTTCGGCTCCCATGTTATTCTCAAAACGAGAATCATTCGATCGGCACAGGATAGCGCCGGGTGCGGGCCGCGTCAAGCGTCGTCTCCGTCGCCCGGCTCCAGCGGGAGAAAGGGAAGGCGGAGCGAGGGGTCGAGCCGCGCGTGCACCACCCCCGGGCGGAAGCGGAAGAGCTCCGGCGCCACCCCCGGCTCGCCGGCGGCGCGCGTGCGGCGCTTTCCCGTTCCCGCGACGATCCGGGGCGCGCGCGTCTGCCGGTCGCCCTTGGTCTGCGCCACGGTGCGGCGGAAGTTGGCGCGGTGCAGCGGGCGCCCGGCCACGGCCTCGCAGGCGGCCTGCAGCTCGTCGAGGGTGAAGTCGTCGCCGGCCAGCGCCTTCAGGGTGGCGGGGACGTACTTGATCTTGCCGCGCAGCCGGGCCAGCGCGTCGGCCAGGATGCGGCGGTGGTCGAAGGCCATCTCCCGCCCGAACCCCTCCCCCGCGCCCGGGAGCGGCCGCCCCCAGCGGTCCCGCCGCGCCTCGGCGACCAGCCCGGCGTCGAAGAGAAGGCGCCAGCGTTCGGACACGCGCTCCTCGTTCCACTCGCGCAGCCCGGACCCGAAGGCGTGGCCGATCCGCTCGCGCGCGTCGCCGCCCTGACGCGCGGCCCACTCGCCCAGCACGGCCAGCACCTCGTGCGCGGCGCGGCGCCCGGCTTCGGCGCGCAGGTCCTCCCACGGCAGGTAGGTGTAGAGGTCGGTCCAGCGCGCCTCGGACACCTCCTCCGCCTGCGCCGTCAGCTCCGCGGGCTGGGGGAGGAGCATGAGATACGCGTTCGAGGCGACGCGCGCGCCGGTGCGCACCCACGCGCCGGTGGCGGGATCGGGATGCCCGGCGAACTGGCGCGGATCGCGGCCGTCCTGCGTGTAGCTCCCCAGCGGCTCCAGGTAGCCCGGCTCCTCCACGCCGGTCTCCTCGCGCAGCTCGCGCAGCGCGGTCTCGCGGGTGGTGGGGTCCTGGTCCCACTCCAGGAAGCCGCCCGGCCATGCGTCGCGGCCGCGGAAAGGGTCGCCGCCGCGGACCACGACCAGCGCGCGCAGCGAGGCCTCGCCTACCGGCCAGTCCAGCGCCAGCGCCACCGCGTCGCCGGTGACGGCGTAGGCCGGATACTCGCCCGCGTCGTACTTCAGCGCCCACTCGGGAACGCCTTCGCCCTGCCCAGGCCCGTTCGCCACTCGTCCCCTCCTCGTCGTCCGCGTCAGCCCGGCCGCAGAATGCCGCCGCGCGAGGCGGTTCGTCAATGCGGCGCGGCCTTCACCCGCCGTGCTGCCGCGAGTCGTGAAGACCGCGGGACAGTGCACGAACGCGGACCGACCGAGGGATCGGCACGATAGAAAGTCCTTGCAAGAGCACTCATCTACCGACATAGTATGCCGGAAAGGATTCTGGCACATCCGGCGCGGACGATGACTCTCCGTCCCGGCACCTGGAATCCACCCAGCTCACACCGCAAGGGAGATCCGATGCCGATGACGAACGAACGCCGCCGCTCGCTGAGGCTGATCCCCGTCGCGATCGTGGCTCTCTTGGGCGCCGCGTGCACCGACGGCGCCAATCCGCTCGCGAAAGCGCCGGCACCGGCCTCGCCCGGCGGCGCCGTCCCCCTCCAGCTGCTCGAGTGCACCGCCACCCGGACCGCCGTCACTTGCGCCCCGGCCCGCCCGGGCAGCAGCGGTTCCCTGAGCGACATCATCCTGGGAGGCGGTGCCGTGAAGCTGACGTCCAGCAACGTTCATTACGATGGAGTGGAGAAGTTCACCTTCGACGTGACCGTTCAGAACCTGATCCAGCAGCCGATCGGCACCACCGACGGCATCACGCCGGACCCGAACGGGATCGACGTATTCTTCAACGTGCAACCGTTCGTGACGTCCGGTTCGGGATCCATCACCGTCGAGGCGGATGGCATCGGAACCTTCACCGCGTCCAACCAGCCGTACTACCAGTACAGCACGATCCTGGCGCAGAGCGCAGTTTCCTCCCCACGTACGTGGACGTTCGACATGCCGCCGACGGTGGGATCGTTCAGCTTTTCCGTCTACGTCTACGCAGCGGTTCAGTACCCCAGCGGATACGTGCAGCTGGACGGCTACCTTCCCGGGGCGGGCACCGACTCGCTTCAGGTGGGAACGACGCGCGCGCTCGCCACGGTCGTGAAGACCGCCTCGGGTGCCACGGTGCCCGGCGCCACGGTGACCTATGCGACGAGCGATTCCGGCTGCGCCACCGTCGACGGCGCGGGAACCGTCACCGGCGTCGCTCCCGGCACCTGCACGATCACGGCGACGAGCGGCGCGCGCTCCGGGAGCATCGGCTTCACCATCACGCCGTAGGCCCGGGCTGGACTGGGCTGCCGGTCCGAATACCAGCCGGATCAGGCGAGCCCGCTGACGACTTGACGATGGCGCCACGAGCATGGCTCGCGGCGCCTCCATCGTTTACCCCGCACGGATCGACCCAGCCACCGGTCACGGGGGCAACGGACGGCCCCGCATCTCCCCTCCCCATCCCCTCGCAGTTCGCAGCATCTGCAACGCATTGGCGGATCAGGAATTACGCCAAACGTTCCCTTGCGCCAACGTTGGACAAAGCGCAACCTTGTATCTGCACCACCTGCACGCACCTGGCGTGCACCCGGCCGGGGAGTACCACCTCACCTCCCGCTCATCACCCCCGGCCCCATAGCGGACCCGCAGCCGATCTGCTCCCCGGGGTCCCGGAGCACCAGCACACAGCACCAAGCGTCGAGCGTGAGCCGCAGGCCCGTCCGGCTCCCGTTATGTCCACGCGCGCCCGTCTGTGCGCGCGGCCGATGTGCCCGACCCCGCGCCCACCGCCGGCGCGGTGCCAACCCGTTCGCAAGGACGTCCCATGCTTCCTGACCGGCCCCTCCACCGCCGGACCCGCGCCCTGGCCGCCGCGCTGCTGGCGCTCGGCGCCGCGGCCTGCTCCGACCGGGCCAACCCCGTGGGCCCCGGCCCTGGCACCGGCACGCCGCCCGGCACCCCCGGCACGCCCATCACCATCCAGGCGCTCGAGTGCACCGGCAACCGCCAGACGCTGGCGGTCTCCTGCGCGGCCGCGCTCCCCGCCGGCAGCACGCAGGGCGACATCATCGTGGGCAACCAGGGGGTGCTGGTGAAGCTCACCTCCAGCAACGTGGCCTACAACAGCGGCACCGGGCAGTTCACCTTCGACGTCACGGTGCAGAACCTCATCCAGCAGCCGATGGGAACGACGGACGGGACGACGACCGACCCCAACGGGGTGCGCGTCTTCTTCTCCTCGGGCCCCACGGTCACCGGGGGAACGGGGACGGCGGCGGTGGTCCCCGACGGCTTCGCCACCTTCACCGCGGCGGGGCAGCCCTTCTACCAGTACAACCAGCTGCTGGCGCAGAACGCCACTTCGGGCGCGAAGACGTGGACGCTGGTGATGCCGCCGACGGTGACCTCCTTCACGTTCCTCCTCTACGTCTCGGCTCCCGTCGAGTACCCCAACGGCTACATCACGCTGGACGGCGAGCTTCCCGACTACCACTACGGCCCGCTGCACCCCACGGCCACGCACCCGCTGACGGCCGTGTCGAGGACGGCGGTGGGGAACGTGGTCCCCGGCACCACCATCACCTTCGGCACCACCAACGCGGCGTGCGCCACGGTGAGCGGGACGGGACTGGTGGACGGGGTCCAGTTCGCCACCTGCTCCATCACCGCGAACGACGGGACGCGCTCGGGGAGCATGGTGTTCGACGTCACCGGGATGACGCGCGCGTGGACCGGCGCCACCTCGGCCGACTGGAGCGTGGGAACGAACTGGGCCGACGGGCTGGTGCCGGTGGCGGCCGACTCGGTCACCGTTCCCTTCCCGCTGGCCAGCGGCAACTTCCCCGTGCTCACCTCGGCCGTGGCGATCTCCGACCTGACGGTGGCGGACCAGGCCACGCTGAACGTGGCGAGCTTCGTCCTGACCTCCACCGGCAATGTGCGCACCGGCCAGACGGCGCCCTCGGGGATCGTGGCCAGCGGCGCGGGCTCGGTGCTCCTGTCGGGGGCGAACAAGGCGTTCCAGGGCCGCTTCCCCAGCGTGCTGGTCACCGGGACATACGCGCTGGACGGCCAGTACCACGGCGTGGCGCCCCAAGCGGTCGACTCGGGGACGATCACGTCGGACCTGTTCGAGATGGACGTCGACGCGCAGTAGCGCGCGGCGCGAAACCTTTCCCGGAGACACGCCCCCATGAGGACCCCGATCTTCGCCGCCGCGACGCTCGCCGCGGCCCTGTGCGCCGCCGGCGCTCCCGCGCCCGCCCACGGGCAGGCCGCCGTGCTGCTCAGGCTCCGCGCCGGCTCGCCGCTCAGCGACCGCTTCCGCGTGGACAGCTCCGGCGCCTTCGTGGCCTACGGCTTCGTGCGTGACGTGGGCAACACCACCGGCTGCGCGGCGCAGCTCCCCGCCACCGGCGCCGGCACACGCTTCATGTGGGATCCCTGCCGCGGCTCGGTGCGCTGGGGGCGCGTTCCCACGGCCCAGACCAACTGGGACGACGCCAACATGGACGACTTCACCTTCGCCGGCGGCAATCAGGTCACCGCCAGCGGCTACGGCGCCTTCGCCTACGGCGACCAGGTGACGGTCAGCTCCACCGTGGGCGTAGGCTTCGGCTCGGGGGTGACCGTAAGCGGCACCGCCGGCTTCAGCTCGGGCGCCAGCAACGTCTGCTCCGGCTTCGCCTGCACGGCCATCGGCTACACGGTGCGCGCGGGCGGGCAGGGCTCGGTGGCGCTGGGCTACCGCACCACGGCCAACAACGACTACTCGGTGGCCATCGGGTACCGCGCCTCGAACAACACGCACACCGGCACCATGGCCATGGGCGACGAGTCCACCACCGACTCGGTGCGCAACCAGGCCGACAACGAGTTCCGCATCCGCTACAACGGTGGCATCCGCCTGCGCGTGAGCACCGCGGCCAACGGCAACACCCCGGGCGCCGGCGGCAACGTGGGATGCGACCTGACCGTGGCGGTCCCCAGCTGGACCTGCGCGTCCAGCCGCACGCTCAAGGAGAACTTCGTGGCGGTGAACGGCGAGGACGTGCTCGCCCGGATCCGGGGGATCCCCATCACCACCTGGAACATGATCGGTGGCCCCGATGCCGCCCGCGTACGGCACCTGGGCCCGGTGGCCGAAGACTTCTACCACGCCTTCGCTCTGGGCCTGGGCGAAACCACCATCGGGCTGGGCGACATCGACGGGGTGAACCTGGCCGGCGTGAAGGCGCTGGAGGCGCGCACCACCGACCTGCAGCGGCAGCTGAACCACCGCACCAACGAGGTCACGCAGCTGCGCGGCGAGGTCGAGGGGCTGCGCGCCGACGTGGCCGGGCTGCAGGCCCAGGTGCAGGCGCTCCTCGCGCGCGAAGCGGCGGCGCAGAAGCCGTGACCGCGGGCGGGGGATGATGGAGACGAGGCGCCGCGGACGATCGGTCCGTGGCGCCTCTTCGATTTTCGGGAGATCGTCCGATGCTCAGGCCGGACGCACCGGCGCCCGCGATGGATCGCGCCGCGCGCGGCGATGGAGGAGCGCCAGCGTGCAGGCGTACGCCAGCAGCCCCGTCCCCGCGAACTGCAGGAACACCGTCCACCGCGGCGGCTCGATCCCCAGGGCGAAGCGATGGAAGTAGTGGATCTGCTCGGCCAGCGGCTCCAGCACCTGCCCCACCGCCAGCGCCAGCCCCAGGTTCAGCGCCGACGCCGGGGCGAGCCGGTCCGGCCACCGCCGCCACACCACCCACGCGGCGAGCGCGAAGGCGGGTACGGCCAGCGTCCAGTGGTACGGCCAGTCGAAGCTGAGCCGGTGATGCCCGTGCCCGGACCGCGCCAGGTGCCAGTCCACATGGACGAGCAGCGCCAGCCCGGCGACCAGCAGGAGCGAGACCGGAGCACGCCGCATCGGAGCCTCCGCCGGTTTCGGGAGATGGAGATCGAATCCCCGGCGCACAATACGCGCTGCGCCCGCGCCACCGTCAAGCGCGGCGATGAAGACGGTGCGCGTTAGAATCGCCTCCCGCCCCGCGTTCTACGGGGAAGCCGACGATCACCGTCCCGATGCGCAGAAGGGAGGTGGGTGATGATGATGCCGGTGCGCCGCGCAGTCCCGCTTCTTCTCGTCTCCATCCCGCTCCTCGCCGCCCGCGCGCCCGCGCAGGAGGATGCTGGCCGCCTCGTGCGCACCTCCGCCGGCTACGAGCTGCGCGTGCACGAGCAGAACGGCGTAGAGTACAGCATCACCCTCCCCGCCCCGGCCACGCGCCGCCCCGAGGACCCCACCCCCGGCCGCTCCGCCGCGCTGGACGAGCCCGCGGACGCCGCCCCCTCCACCGGGGCGGCGGCCGGCGAACCGGCGTTCCAGGCGGCGCTGGAACGGCTGGCGCTGCGCTCGGCCGACCCCAAGGTGCGCCAGGCGGCAACGATCACCCTCGCGCGCACCGCCGCGCCGGGCGTGGGCGCGCGGCTGGAGCGCATCCACCGGCGCAGCACCGATCCCGCGCTCCGCCGCACCGCGCTGCGCCTCCTCGCGCTCGCCCCCGATCGCCGCCGGGCCGCCGCCTATCTCATCACCGTCGCGACGGGAGACGCGGACCCCGCCGACGGCTACGACGCGCCCGCCGCCGCCGTCTGGACGCTGGCGGAGATGGGCCCCGCGGGTGCGGACGCGCTCCGCCGCCTGCACGCCAGCGGCGCCGTCCGCTCGCGCAAGGCCGCCGCCGCGCTGGACCTCCTCGCCCGCAACGGCTTCCGCGCCCCGCCGCCGGAGTGAGGCCGAGAGGCGCGTCGCCGAACGCGAAGAGCCGGTCCGGGGGATGATCCCGGGCCGGCTCTCTTCATCTCCTGGAAACCTACCGAACCGCGAGTTCCGCTGGCCGCGGCGCGCCCTCGGCCTGCGCGGCGCCACCGAGACGGAGGCGGCGTTCGGGGGCGCCGCCCTCCAGCACATCTTCCTTGGCCGCCAGCAGGATGCCGCGGATCAGGTCGGCATCGGAGCCGATCCCCGCCAGGCGCGCGGCCTGACGCACGTCGCGCAGCAGCCCCTCGGGCGCGCGCAGCGACACGCGGGCACGCGCCCGCCCCTGCGCCAGGTCGCTGGCCGAGAGCGACCGCACCCGCGCGGCCAGCTCCGGGTCGCTGGCCACCTCGCGCAGGTAGAAGCGCAGCAGCGAGGGGCGGAAGCTGGCCACCGCGGCCGCGAAGTGGTCCGACAGCAGGTGCACCACGTCGTCCAGGTGCGAGGGGATGCGCGCCTCCAGCTCCTCCGCCTTCCGCCGCTCCCGCGCCTCCTTCAGCTTGGGCGCGGACTGCGCCGGGATGGCGGCCACCTGGCCACACTCGTCGCACACCGCGGCCAGCACGTCGGGCACCTCGATGCCCGTTTCGGGGAGCGTGACCGTGCGCACGGCGAAGCGCGTGGCCACGCGCCGCTGGCAGGCGTGGCAGATGGCCTCGGACGCGTCGCCCTCACGGTACAGATGCATGGAGCCCTCCTACTGGTGCACGCTGATGAACACGGCGTCGGCGGAAAGGAAGCAGGCCTTCAGGTACCACCGCTCGCCGTTCAGGCTGGGGGTGAACTGGTGGCACTGGATGCGATGGTCGAAGTGGTACGGGCTGCACCGGTACGCCTGCCCCGGGCACCGCCGCAGCAGCGACACCACGAACTCGGGCGTGACCTCGCCAATGGCGAGCAGGTTCTTGCTTTCCATGTCGGCCCGGTATTCGTGCTGAAAGCGCCCGGATTCCAGGGCGTCGATCAGCAGGCTCCGCACGTCCCGAAACCCCATTCCGCCTCCCGGATTTCAATGTACGTCAAAAGACGTACCAGCACAAGGCCCACCCTTCCGCGCCGGCCGCCTGACCAGTAATTCCAATAATTCCAATTTGTCCAACGTGTCTAGTTATGTCTCGGAGCGAACTTAATCCGTGGAAGCGGCGAGCGAAAGAGGGTTGTTTACTGCGGCTGAGTTCGCGTGGAGATGCGGGAAGACAGAAACGACGAAAGCCGGGCCCAGCAATGAAGCTGAGCCCGGCTTTCGTCATGAGTGGAGATGCCGGGATTCGAACCCGGGTCCGCCTACCGATCCCCCGCAGCGTCTACGTGCGTATTCAACCGTTCTGTTCTCCTCGCTCGCTCATCGGCCGGCTGAAGGCCCCTTGCGAACCAGCCGTGAAAATCTCGCCTGCGCCGTCACGGCGCCAAACGCAGGCCAGCCAGAATTTATCGACACCCGGCGGCCCGCCTCAGGCGGGGCTGACCGACGGATGGGAGGTAAGGAGCCCCGTGAGGGGCGTCTACTTACGCAGCCAGGGCGAAGTTATCGTTCGCAGGTACAATTTTCCCGGAGATTTAACGAGTGCCCCGAGCTCCTCGGCACGCAGCCACGGCTTCACCGTACGCGTCGAAACCTGTCATCCCCATGACCCTGTGTTTTCAATCAACGCTCCCAATCTAACCCCTGTGGGCGAGCGTGTCAATCTATCGATCTGGCAACGACTTACGGGGATAGTCCTGAGTCCTGAGTCCTGAGTCCCAAGTGCTGAGTGCTGAGTGCTGAGTGCTGAGTCCCAGGTGGCACACGCTCGCAGTTCACTTGGGACTCAGGACTTGGGACTTAGGACTTCTTTTTTCTTTCTTCCCTACACCTTCGCCGCCCTGGGCGCGCTGGCGACGCGGTTCCGGCCGGCGGCCTTGGCGCGGTAGAGCGCCTCGTCGGCCAGCTTCAGCACCTCGCTGGCGGTGGTGGTGCAGTCGGGGCATGACGCGGCGCCGATGGAAACGGTGACGGAGAGCGGGCGCCCGTTCCAGCTCACCGTGCGCGCCTCGATGCTGCGGCGCAGGCGCTCGCCCGCCTCCTGGCTGGCGCGGAGGCCCGTCTCCGGCATCAACACCACGAACTCCTCGCCGCCCAGGCGCGCGGGGGTGTCCACGTCGCGCACGGTCTGGCGGACGACGGCGGCCACGTGCTGCAGCACGCGGTCGCCCGCCTCGTGGCCGTGCGTGTCGTTGAACTTCTTGAAGAAGTCCACGTCCAGCACCAGCACCGCGAACGGGCGCGCGTAGCGGTCGAACACGTGCGTGAGCGTGGCCAGCCGCTCCTCGAACGCGGCGCGGTTGGGGAGCGCGGTCAGCGCGTCGGTGTGCGCGCGCAGGTCCAGCGCCTCGTACTGGCGCGCGCTGCGCAGCGGCATCGGCGCGATGGAGCAGAGCAGGCGTAGCAGCTCCGTCTCCTTCTCCCCGAACTTCCCCGGCTCCGGGTGCCACGCCGCCACGGCGCCCAGCGCGCGCCCGTCGGCGACGAGCGGGAACACGGCGGCGGAGCGCGGCGCCATCCGCCACTGCTCGCCCGCGGTCAGCAGCGGCAGCTTCTCGCGCTCGCGGCGCAGATCGTCGTAGCGCAGGTCCACCGCGTGCTTCATCGCCATCGCCAGCCGCGAATCGCCCTCCGCGAAGCCGTCGGAGATCTGCGGCGCGGGGCCGGTGTCGTCCACCACCAGCACCCTTCCCCGCCCCGCCTCGTCGCCCGCGACGGCGACCGCGACGCCCGCGGCGCCCGTTCCCTGGCGGACGATGGCGGCCAGGCGGCGCGCGAAGGCGTCCACCTCGATCTCGCCCGGGAGCGCGCGAGCGGCCTCGGCGATCGCCTGCACGCGGGCGTCGTCGCGGGCGTGCTCGCCGCGCGACTTCAGCAGCGCGTGCACGGTGGTCAGGTGCCGGGCCGCGTCCAGCGCCGCCGCGTCCGCGCCGGGGGGAACGAGCCCGGGATACGCCAGCGCCAGCACCCCCTCGGGAAGGTCGACGGGAACGACCAGCATCTCCTCCGCCCACGGCGCGGGAAGGTCGCGCTTGCCGCGGCGCACGTGCTGCGGAAGCTGCTCCTCCACCGCCCACTTGTACGGCGAGCCCTCCAGCCCGACGACGGCGTCCGGCAGCGGCACCCCCGGCGCGGCCGCGCGCGCCACCAGCGACGCCGAGCGCCACTCGCCGTCCGCGCGCCAGAGCGTGGCCTCGTGCGCGTCCGTCGCGCGGCGGACGATCTCCAGCGCCGCCCTCAGGTCCGCGTCCGCATCCCCCGTCTCCTCCTTCTTCCCCCCCTCCCGCGGCTCGTCGGTCGATGGCGACGCGGATGCGGAGGGACGGGCGCGGCGCAGCATCGACAGCCCCGCGGCGACGGCAAGGAGCAATTCGTATCGGGTGATGGAGATGACGGACGGCGGCGCGCGGTGCAGCCACTGCGCCGCGGGGACGAGGAGCGCCGCGGCGATCCATCCCCCCGCCAGCGCGCGGGTGGACGAGCGGCCCAGGGCGACCAGCCACGCCGCGGCCAGCGCGATCAGCGGCGAATCCGCCGATCCGGTCGCGAAGAGGAGGACGTGCAGCGGCGGCCATGCGGCCAGCGCCAGCTGCGTCCGCCCCGCGCCCGCGCGCTGCACCCAGGCGGCGAGGAGGACCAGGAGCGCGCCCGCGGCCAGCAGCGCCCAGACGGGGAGACGGCCGAGCGCCGCCAGCACCGCGAGGTACGCGGCGCCCGCGGCGATCAGCTGGGGCGGGGCGGGGCTGCGTCCGCTGGAGGGAATGTCAGGAAGCGGGCAGAAGGTTGATGCGCGAGGCGGCGGCCGCCGCGCCGAAGCCGTTGTCGATGTTGACCACGGTGACGCCGGACGCGCAGGAGTTCAGCATCCCCAGCAGCGCCGCGATCCCCCCGAACGACGCGCCGTACCCCACGCTGGTCGGCACGGCGATCACCGGGACGGCGACGAGCCCGCCGACGACGGACGGGAGCGCCCCCTCCATCCCCGCGACCACGATGACCACCGAGGCGGAGCGCAGCCGGTCGGTGCGGGCGAGGAGGCGGTGGATCCCCGCCACGCCCACGTCGGTCAGCCGCTCCACCGGGTTGCCGAACGCCGCCGCCGTCACCGCCGCCTCCTCGGCCACGGGAAGGTCGCTCGTCCCCGCCGTGACGATGAGCACGCTGCCGCGCGTCTTCCGGGCGACCGGCTCGGCGGGGGGGAGATACGCCGTCCGGCCGAGGGGATTCAGCTCGATGGCGGGGATCTTCGCGGCCAGCATCTCCGCCGCATCGTCGGCCAGCCGCGTGGCCAGGAACCCGTCCCCGCGCGGGGCGATGCGCGCGGCGATGCCGGCGATCTGCTCGGGGGTCTTCCCCTGCCCGAACACGACCTCGGGAAAGCCCTGCCGCAGCGCCCGGTGGTGGTCCACCGAGGCGAAATCCAGGTCCTCGAACGGCTCCCAGGCCAGGCGCCGCTCCGCGTCGTCCACCGTCAGCGCGCCGGCGGCCACCTCGGCCAGCAGCGCCCGCAGCCGCTCGGGGGTCAAACCGCCGCCCCTTCGTACTCTTCGAGATACCGCTCCAGCTTCTCCTCCGCCTCCTGCAGCGACGTCACCTCGAACAGCTCCTGGCGGAGGATGCGCCCGTTCGGGAGCCCCTTGGTATACCACCCCAGGTGCTTGCGGAACTCGATCATCGCCTTCTCCTCATCCTTTTCCCAGGCGATGGCCAGGCGGGCGTGGTGGATGATGATGCGGAAGCGCTCCGTCACGTCCGGGTCGTCGGGGATGGGGGTGCCGTCGAGCGCCGCGCGCGCCTGCCCGAAGATCCACGGCTGCCCGTGGCTGCCGCGGGCGATCATGATCCCCGCGCACCCGGTGTGGTCGTGCATCCGCTTGGCGTCCACGCCGGTCCACACGTCGCCGTTGCCGATGACGGGGATGTCGAGCGCCTCGACCACGGCGGCGATCTCGTCCCAGTTGGCGTGGCCGCTGTACATCTGCGTGCGGGTGCGGGCGTGCAGCGTCAGCACCTCGGCCCCCGCGTCCTGGCAGCGGAGCGCGATGGACACGGGGTCGCGCATCTCCTCGCTCCAGCCGCTCCTGATCTTCACCGTGGTGGGGATGGCGATGGCGCCCTTCACCGCGCGAATGATGCGCTCCACCATGTCCAGGTCCCTCAGGCACCCGCTGCCGCCGTTGCGCAGCGCCACCTTCTTCACCGGGCAGCCGAAGTTGATGTCCAGGTAGTCGGGCGCGTACACCTCCTCCACCAGCGCGGCGGCCTCGGCCATCGCCTGCGCGTCGGCGCCGAAGATCTGGATGCCGATGGGGCGCTCGTCGTCGTGGAAGCGCAGGTACGAGTGCGTGCGGCGGTCGTGGCGGCGGATCCCCTCGGCGCTCACGAACTCGCTGACCACCACGTCCGCGCCGAACGAGCGGCAGAGGCGGCGGAAGGGACTCTCGCTGACGCCGGCCTGCGGCGCCAGGTACAGCGGCACGCGGCCGCTCCGGAGCATGTCGAATGCGTTCTGTTGCATCCCGGAAAGCTACCCGAATCGGCGCCGCGCTTCAACCCGCGCTAGTCCCACCCGCCGCCGAACGCCGCGAGCCGCGCCGACCCCGATCACCCCGGCCACCGCTCTCCTCACGGCGCGTGCGTGAGCGCGGTGAGGTCCAGCTGCAGCATGCCGCCCGGAGGGCCCACCGGCTCGCGGGTGCGCACCACCACGTGGTCCGGCTTGCTGACCCAGTAGCGCTCGTCGATGCCCCCTGCGCCGGTCACGTGCACGATCCAGCAGTCGAAGTCGCCCGCCGGCGTGTGGATCCGCTCTTCGCCTTCCACCGCCAGCTCCAGCGGCGTGAACTCCGAGCGGCCGTTCAGCTCCAGCGCGCTGGCGGTGCCGCGCCACCCCGCGGCCAGCGGCCACTCCCGCAGCGCGGCCCACAGCGCGTAGTAGTTCAGGAAGCTGCGCTCGCCGGGGCGCAGCGACACCCGCACCGTGCCTTCGTCGGTCTCGAGCTGGCCTTCCACCACGCCGTCGCGCATGGCCAGGCTCAGGCGCGATCCATCCCCGGCCGTGCGGCGGAAGACGGGGCGCAGGTCCCCCGCCCGCATCCCCACGGAGTCCAGCATCGCGTCATCGCCCACCTTCAGCCGGTTCACCACGATCCACACGTGCGCGCCGTCGATCGTCGTGTCCGACACGCTGACCCGGCGGGTACCGCCGTCCTGCGTCTGCCCCTGGTATTCGTAGCGGCCGGCGTACGTGGCGGTGCCGGGGGAGATGCCGACCGCCTGCGCGCGGGCGAGGGTAGGCGCGGCGAGGATGCAGAGAGCGAGGGTGATGAATCGGCGCATGGAAGATCCGGAAAGTGGGAGGGGATTTTCATCCAGCGAGCCGGAAGACGTGCGTGTCCTCAGGATAATCGCGGCGAGGCGGATCGGCCACGATTCACCGGAACGGGGAGAAAAGCGTGCAGGGCCGCCGTTCCCTGTCCCCTGTCCCCTATCCCCTGTTCCCTGCTTGTTTTGACAGTGCACGAGCCGTGGCTTACATTGGCGCGTTTCCGTATCCGGAACATGCCGGACGCGGTTTTCTACATAGATCCGAACCCTGATTGAAGACATGGAACTTCGTGAGTTTCTGGGCGAGGACGCGATCCAGCTCGACCTGAAGGGCGAGAGCAAGGACGAGATCCTGAAGGAGCTCATCGGGCTGCTCGGGGTGGACGACAAGTCCCAGGGCATCCTGTTCAAGATGCTGAAGCGCCGCGAGAACCTGGGCTCCACCGGCATCGGCAAGGGAATCGCCATCCCGCACTGCCGCTCGCTGGTGGTGAACCGCCTGCGCCTGGCCTTCGGGCGCAAGAAGGGCGGCGTGGACTACAAGGCCATCGACGACCAGCCGGTGAGCTACTTCTTCCTGATCGTGGCCCCGCCGCTGGAGGTGAGCAACCAGTACCTGCCGGTGCTGGGGCGCATCGCCCAGTTCGCCAAGGAGGCCGACGTGACCGAACGGCTGGGGGGGTTGGACGGGCCGAAGGACTTCCTGGCCCTGCTGGAGGAAAAGGGCGTCTGAGATGATGAACCAGAACCTCGAGATTCTGCTGGAGATCCAGGACCTGAAGACCCAGCGCCGCGACATCGCCGGAGCCGGCGAGCGCGAGGTCCAGGAGCAGGTGTTCGGGCTGAGCGTGGACGACGCCGTCCAGAAGCTCGACGCCAAGATCGCCGAGATGGAGGAGACGCTGCCTCCGCAGATCCTCGCCCGCTACCGGCGCGTGTCGGCGCGGCTGCCGCGGGTGATGGTGCCGGTGATCAACGGCACCTGCTACGGGTGCTTCGTGGCCGTGCCCACCGCGCAGGCCAGCGACGCCGAGCGCAACGCCGAGATCCGCACCTGCGAGAACTGCGGCCGCTTCCTTTACCACGTGGACTGAGAAAAGAAGTCCTAAGTCCCAAGTCCTGAAGTTGTCAGACCGGCCCGGTGCGACGATGCACCGGGCCGGTCTTCTTGTGTGCTCACCGGCGGCTGAAGCCGCAGCAACAACTACGGGAAGCCTCGCAAACTGCGCGAGGCTGATCCGCTCACTCCGCGGCATCGGCGCTCAACACCGATCTCCTCTCAGCACTCGGCACTCGGCACTCGGCACTCAGCACTCAGCACTCAGCACTCAGCACTCAGGACTTAGCACTTAGGACTCAGGACTTAGCACTTAGGACTTCTCTCACTCCAACAAAAAAGCCGGCCGACTAAACCACGTCGAACCGGCTTCTCAGTGCAGGAATGGAATCGGGAATCGCGAGCGCCTGCGGGGGTGGGTGACCACCATCTTGATGTAGTCGGTGTTGCCGTCCACCACCAGCTCGCAGTAGTACACCCCGGTGGCCACGATCCGGCCGTTCAGGTCCCTGCCGTCCCACCGCGCCTGCTTCCGGCCCGGCTCCGTGTAGGGGAGGTTGTTCACCGGCACGTCGGGGCCGCGCGGATGGCCCACGGCCTTGGGAATTGCCACCAGCTGACGAAATATGTTCACGATCCTGATGGAGACCACCCGGTTGCCTCCATGCTGGAACAGGCTTTCCTCCAGATAGAACGGGATGTACGTGCCCGGGTTCGCGGGGTTCGGGTAGTTCTGCTCCAGCCGGAATCCCTTCTGGGTCACCACCGGCGGGCTTCCCCGGGGGTCCTGCGCCCGTGCCGCGGGAGGGGAGAGAAAGCCGTAGATCACCAGGAGGAGGAGCAGAACAGGTGGGGCGCGCCGCATCAGCACCTTCCTCTGTTCATGCGTTTACCGTCGCATTCGCCTCCTGGAGTCGCACGGGTCGGACGGTTCGGGGTTGGGGATCAGGGTCAACATATCCGCGGCGTCCGCCATGGGTCAAGCAATTCCGGCACACCCGCGCGGGCACCGATGAACCCCGCGTCTACCCCGCTGGGGGCACGGAAGATTCGTCGGCCCGCTGCGCGGGAGTACGAAAAGTACGGGAATACGGAAGTACGAAAGTGCGCCCGCGCGTCCGACTCCGCGGCGGGAGGCCGATCGTCTCCGCGCTCGCCGTCTACCGGGATGACACGCGCCTGTCCGGCCACCCTACCGCGCGCCGTCCATCGCCTCTCCATCCCCATCCCCCTCCGCCTCGCTCTCCGATGGGACGGTGGCGCCCATCTGGTCCAGGAAGAGGGGGAGCGCGCGGAAGGGGCGGTCCTGCTGCACGTGCGTCTCCAGGAACACGCGCAGGAGGGCGCGGTGCAGCCCCGGGCTGGCCAGCGGCTCTTCGGGGGTGCGGCCGCGCACCATGGCGTGCAGCTCCGCGCGCGAGGCGGCGGGGATGATGCGCCCCGCCGGGCGGCAGCGGACGCAGGCCACGCCCCCGGCCGACGTGTCGAAGCGCACCGGCTCGGCGGGAACCAGCGGGCGCTCGCAGACCACGCAGTGGTCCGTCCCCGGCTCGAAGCCGAGGAGGGAGATGAGCGTCCACGCGCCGGTGAGCGCGGCCCGGAGCGCCTCGTCCGCGTCGCCCGCGGCCGCCATCGCGTCGAAGGCGGCGGCGAGCGACTCGTAGATCTCGGGGTTGGCTTCTTCCGTGTCGGCGTGCAGCACCAGCTCGGCCACCAGCGAGGCGCCCGCGAAGGCGGCCAGCGAGCGCCCCAGCGCCTGCCGGCTGCGCAGCAGGTCGAAGCCGGAGAGAGTGTGCAGGTCGCGCCCCTCCTTGAGGTAGAAGGTGGCCACTCCCTCCGTGAACGGCTCCAGCACCCCGCCGTAGCGGCTCTTGGGGCGCAGCGCGCCCTTGGCCATCACCGAGCGCAGCCCGTGCTCCAGGGTAAAGAGCCGGAGCACCTTGCTGCTTTCGCTGTACGGAAACGACTGCAGCACCAGCGCCCGCGTGTTGGCCAGCGCCATGGGCCGCGATCCCCTTCGGCTCAGGCCGGCGTGGGCTGCGACGGCCGGCGGCGCAGGGCGAACCAGGCGCCCGCGGCCAGCACCAGCCCCGTCACGATCCCCGCCGCCAGCCGCGGGTCCATGGGCGCGCCGCCGTTGCTCGCCGCGCGCAGGCGGACCGTCGCGCCGGGGGCCAGCGCCGTGCCCGTGTAGCGCAGGAACTGCTCGCCCTCCGCCGTGAACGGCTCGCCCGCGGGCAGCCCGTCCACCCGCACGTCCGGCGACGGCTGGCGCACGTAGACGGCCAGCGTGTCCGTGCGCTGCGACAGCGGCAGGGCCAGCGTCCCCGTCTTCGCGGGCAGCCGGTAGCGGAAGAAGAAGTCGCGGCCGCCGGGCGTCAGGGGCACCGTGGCCAGCACGCGGCCACCCATCAGCACCAGGTCGCGCGGCTTTTCCGCCCCGGCGGACTCCGACACGCCCGGCTCCTCCGTCTGGAAGTCCGTGGCGCCCGACGGCATGGCCATCCCGAACACGGGGGAGCCGCCCGCGCCCACCACCGTCTTGCCGGTGGGGTTCTCCACGCGCACCACCTCGGCCACCTCCCAGCCGCCGCGCTGCCCCGCGATCACGATCACGTCGCGGCGTCCCACACGCAGGGCGTCCAGGGCCGGTTTGGCCGAAGTGGTGTCGTACACGGCGACCACGTACGAAGTGCCCGTTTCCCCCGGGTGCAGCGCGGGGCCAAAGTAGCGCACCCCCTCTACCATGGCCGTGGCGAAGAAGACCGTGAACCCCCTCGCGTCCACCGGCGGCAGGGTAAAGCTGAAGCGGCCGTCCCCGTCCGCCGTGCCCGTGGCGAGCAGGCCGGAGGTGTCGGTGGCCACCCGGTGCAGCTCCACGGGCACGTTGGGCACGCCGGCGCCCGCGCGCACCACGCGCCCGGTGACGGTCTGCGCCGCGGCGTCGGCCGAAAACGAAAGCATCCCCGCGGCCAGCGCGAGGAGCAGGGTCAGGAGCGGGAACGGGCGGCGCGCCGTGCAGCGCGCCGCCCGCATCCGCAGGACTGAATCGATCACGGGTTGAAGCGTCCCAGGTCTTCGGGGTCGAGCTTGCGGAGGTATTCCTTGAGCTGCTCGGGGCTCAGCCCCGGCTGCGGGCCGGACGTCTCCGCATCGCCGCCTTCTCCCGGAAAGGTCGTCTCGCCGGGGGGCGGCACCTCGATGGCGGCGTTGGTGAGCAGGTCGTCGGTGGTGAACAGGTCCGCGCGGGTGCGCAGCGCGATGGCAATGCTGTCCGACGGCCGTGCATCCACCGTGAACACCTCGTCGCCGCGCGTGATCACGAGCTCGGCGAAGTAGGTGTTGTCGTGCACCCTGGTGATGAGCACGCGGGTGAGCGTGCCCCCCAGCCCGCGGATGAGCAGGGGGAACAGGTCGTGGGTGAGTGGGCGGGGAAACTTCATCCCGGCCAGCTCCATGGCGATGGCGCTGGCCTCCGCCGGCCCGATCCAGATGGGCAGCACCCGCTCGCCGCCGTCCTCCTGCAGGATGACGACGGGCGACTTGGTGTTCTGGTCGAGCCCCAGGCTCTGCACGCGTACTTTGATCATGGCCCTTCGGTTCGCCGCGGTTCCCTCGTTTTTTACAGCCCAGCAGGTTGCGGGCCGTCGCGGCGTCATTTGAACTGACTGAACAACGGCCCGGTTTGGGCGTGTCCCCCGCAAGCGGGGGCCGGGCTGCGCGCGCCGTAGGCAACGATACAACTGTTGCCAACGGCGCCGAGCCCCCTGCGCACGGGGACAACGGTACTGCTGTTGTCCCCGCGCTCC
>NZ_DATIND010000144.1 GCF_035474595.1 Longimicrobium sp. | reverse complement strand
CGGCTGGAGCGGCGCTTCGAGCGGCGCGCGGCGGAGCGGCCGGAGGCGCCCGCGCTGAGCTTCGAGGGAGCGACGCTGGCGTACGGGGAGGTGAACGAGCGCGCGAACCGGCTGGCGCACCGGCTGCGGGCGCTGGGGGTGGGCCCGGAGGTGCGGGTGGGGATCGCGCTGGAGCGCTCGGCCGAGCTGGTGGTCTCCATCCTGGCGGTGCTGAAGGCCGGCGGCGCGTACGTCCCGCTCGACCCGGCGTATCCGGCCGAGCGGATCGCCTTCGTCCTGGAGGACGCGGGGGTGCCGGTGCTGGTCACCTCGAGCGGGCTCCTCCCCGGCCTCTCCTCCTTCCGCGGCGCGGTGGTGCGCGTGGACGCCGACGCGGAGGCGATCGCCGCCGGGAGCGGCGAGAACCCCGGCGTGGAGGCGGGGCCGGACGGGCTCGCCTACGTCATCTACACCTCCGGCTCCACGGGCAAGCCCAAGGGGGTCGAGGTCACGCACGCCAACGTCGTCCGGCTCTTCGACGCGACCGAGGAGTGGTTCGGGTTCGGGGGGGAGGACGTGTGGACGCTTTTCCACTCCTGCGCCTTCGACTTCTCGGTCTGGGAGATCTGGGGCGCGCTGCTGTACGGCGGCCGCCTCGTCGTCGTCCCCTTCCTGACGACGCGCTCGCCGGAGGACTTCCATCGCCTCCTCGTCGACGAGGGGGTGACGATGCTGAGCCAGACGCCCAGCGCCTTCCGGCAGCTGGTGCGGGCCGATTTGGAGTCGGGCGTGGACCCGTCCGCGCTGCGGCTGCGCTGCGTGGTGTTCGGCGGGGAGGCGCTGGACCCGCAGTCGCTCGGGCCGTGGATGGAGCGGCACGGCGACGAGCGGCCGCGGCTGGTGAACATGTACGGGATCACGGAGACCACCGTGCACGTCACCTACCGCGTGATCACCCGGGCCGACCTGGAGCGCGGCGGGAGCCCGATCGGGGTGCCGATCCCCGATCTCTCGCTCCACGTGCTGGATTCGAGGATGGAGCCGGTTCCCCCCGGCGTCCCCGGCGAGCTGTTCGTGGGCGGCGCGGGGGTGGCGCGCGGCTACCTGAACCGGCCGGAGCTCACGGCCGGGCGCTTCGTGCGCGACCCGTTCTCGGCCGACCCCGCGGCGCGGCTCTACCGCACGGGCGACCGGGCGCGGCGCCGCGCGGACGGCGAGCTGGAGTACCTGGGGCGCGCCGACCAGCAGGTGAAGATCCGCGGCTTCCGCATCGAGACCGGCGAGGTCGAGGCGGTGCTCGCCGCGCATCCTGAGGTTTCGGCCGCCGCGGTGGTGGCGCGCGACGAGGGCGGCGGCGAGCGGCGGCTGGTGGCCTACGTCGTCGCCGCTCCCGGCACGGCGGCGCGCCCGGCCTCGGCGCTGCGCGCCCACGTGGCGGAAAGGCTCCCGGACTACATGGTCCCGGCCGCCTTCGTCGCACTCGACGCGCTTCCGCTCACCGGCAACGGGAAGCTGGACCGCCGCGCCCTTCCCGCGCCGGAAGAGGCCGAGGGCGCGCGGGCCGCCGACGCGTACGTGGCGCCCGCCACTCCCGCCGAGGTGGAGCTGGCCGAGGTGTACCGCGAGGTGCTGGGCGTGGAGCGGGTGGGGGTCGACGACAACTACTTCGCGCTCGGCGGCGATTCCATCCGCAGCGTGCTGGTGGTGGCCGCGGCCCGCCGGCGCGGCCTGGCGATCTCCATCCGGCAGCTCCACCGCCACCAGACCGTGCGCGACCTGGCCGCCGCGGCCACGCCCGCCGCCGCCCGGCCCCAGGCTCCGGACCCGGCGGCACAGCCGTTCGCCCTCCTGGACCCCCGGGCGCGGGGCGCCCTTCCCGGCGACGTGGAGGACGCGTATCCGGCCAGCCAAGTCCAGCTCGGGATGCTGTACCACACCGAGCGCGACCCGGCCTCGCGCATCTACTACGAGGTCATCGGCTTCCGCATCCGCACCCGCTTCGATGAGGCGGCCCTGCGCGAGGCGCTGCGGCGGCTGGCCGCGCGCCACCCGGTGCTGCGCACCTCGTTCGACCTGGCGGCCCGCCCCGAGCCGGTGCAGCGCGTGCACCGCCACGCCGAGATCCCGCTGGAGGTCACCGACCTGCGCGCGGCCGGCGCGGCCGGGGACGAGGCGTGGATGGAGCGGGAGAAGGGGCGCGGCTTCGACTGGCGGGTGGCGCCGCTGCTCCGCTTCCACGCGCACATCCTCCCGGAGAGCGCGTTCCGCCTCGTCGTGGCCCAGCACCACGCGCTGCTCGACGGGTGGAGCGTGGCCTCGCTGCTGACGGAGCTCCTCCGGCTGTTCACCGCGCTCCGCGACGGGAGCGAAGATCCCACCGGCGCGCCGCCCGCCGCCCGCTTCCGCGACTTCGTGGCGCTGGAGCGCCAGGCGCTCGCCTCCGCGGAGTCGCGCGCCTTCTGGAGCCGGGTGATGGACGGCGCCCCCGCGGCCATCCTCCCGCCGCGGGAGGGAAGCGATGCCCCGCGCCCCGACGACGCGCCGTACCTGGACCTCGTCCTCCCGGCCTCCGTGGCGGAGGGGCTGGCGCGCGTGGCGGCGGGGGCGGGGGTGCCGCTGAAGACGGTGCTGCTGGCGGTGCACCTGCGCGTGCTGGCGCTCCTCTCCGGCTCGGACGAGGTGGTGACCGGCTACGTGACCAGCGGCCGGCCGGAGACCGAGGACGGCGAGCGGGTGCTGGGCCTCTTCCTGAACACGGTGCCGCTGCGCGTGGAGGTGGCGGGGGGAACGTGGCTGGAGCTGGTGCGGCGCACCTGGGCGGCCGAGGAGGCGCTCCTCCCGCACCGGCGCTTCCCGCTCTCCGCGATCGTGCGCGAGGCGGGGCGCACCCCGTTCGAGACGGCGTTCAACTTCGTCCACTTCCATGTCTACGAGACCCTGGCCGCGGGCGGAGTCGTCCTGGAGCGGGAGGAGTTCTTCCAGAAGACCGAGGTCCCCCTGCTGGCCAACTTCCACGTGAACAGCACCACGGGGGTCCTGGCGCTGCGGCTGGAGTACGACCCGGCGCGCCTCGGCGAGGCGCAGGTGCGCTCGGCCGGGGGGTGGTACCTGCGCGGCCTGGAAGCGGCGGCCGCCGCCGAGCCCGCCACCCCCCTGGCGCGCCTCCCGCTGGTGGGGCCGGAGGAGCGCGAGGCGCTGCTGGCGCCGGGGCGGGCGGCGGCGTCGTTCCCCGTCGCTGAACGGCTGGAGCGGCGCTTCGAGCGGCGCGCGGCGGAGCGGCCGGAGGCGCCCGCGCTGAGCTTCGAGGGAGCGACGCTGGCGTACGGGGAGGTGAACGAGCGCGCGAACCGGCTGGCGCACCGGCTGCGGGCGCTGGGGGTG
>NZ_DATIND010000143.1 GCF_035474595.1 Longimicrobium sp. | reverse complement strand
TGCGCGGGCGCAGCCGGTCACCGGCGACTGAAGTCGCAGCAACAACTACGGGAAGCCTCGCAAACTGCGCGAGGCTGATTCCGCTCACTCCGCGGCCCCGGTGCTCACGACCGATCTCCTTTCATCCTCCGTGGTCGCGCGTAGCGCGGTGTTCGACTCAGGATGACGTCTCTCCTTGCGGTGGGCGTGTCGAGATCCGCCGCGGCTTACGATGCGTCGGGCTGGCGGGTCCAGATGACGACGGCGCCGCAGTCCCAGCTGCGGCGCGTGTAGTACGGGTTGAACTGCAGCGGCAGCTCCTCGCCGCGGTAGTACTCCACGCCGGCGACCTCGTCCATCGTGAGCCGCGTGATCTCGGTGTAGCGCGCCGGCTGGCCGTCCAGCCACACCGCCAGGAAGCACTTCGCGCCCTTGGAGTAGCGGTAGAGCGCGGAGATGTTGGCGCCGCGCGGGTCCACCAGGATCCCCAGCCCGCGGATGTGGTCCAGCACGCTGATGCCGGGGAGGCGCGCCAGCTCGTCGTGCGTCAGGAAGCGCCCCGGGTGCAGGTGCTGGCGCTCGTAGAAGCCGTGCCGCTCCAGCACCTGCCGCCGCACCTCGGCCGTGGCCGTCACCCCCGCGAGCGCCACCGGCCGGTCCGCGCCGCTGCCGGCGGGAAGGCGTAGCAGCACCGGCACCCGCTCGCCCGCCGCCAGCGTCACCGGGCCGAACTCCACGTCGCTCCCGCCCGCCACCCGCGCCACGATGCTGAACGTTCCCGCGCCCGGCGAAGCGAGCGTGAACCCGCCGTCGGCGCGCGTGGCCGCCTCGTCCACCACGCTGTCGCCGAGCACCAGCCGCACGAGCGCCGCGGGGATTCCGCTCGCGCCGTCCGCGCCCATCAGCCGCCCGTCCACCGCCTGCGCGGCCATCGGCGCGGCGATGGGGAGGGAGATGGAGATCAGGAGAGCGGCGAGACGCGGGCGCATGCGGATCTCGGGGGCGAGCGGAAGCGGAGACGCCGGGAAGAAGAAAGTTCGATCGTCACACGGAGTCAACGGAGCCGGCGGAGGCGTTCAGCCGGAGTCCGCATCACGGCGCCGGCGAGGCCGCGCTCGAGGTGGAGCCCGAAGGCGGCTCGGTCCAGATCGCCAGCGAGCCGCAGCGCGAGCCCGGGTCGCCCAGCATGGGGTTGAACTCCGGGGGGATGTTGTCGCGGGTGTAGTACTCCACCGCCGCGATCTCCCGCTCCGTCAGCTGGGTGAGGGGGATGTCGTTCACCGGCGCGCCGTCGATGTACACCGAGAGGTAGCAGCGCCCGTGCGGCGAGTCGGCCCCGCCGGTGATCTGCACGCGGTACAGCAGGAAGCGCCCGGAGCCGTGCGGCTCCATGCTGATCCCCAGGTCCAGGATCTTCTCGATGGGCCGCAGCCCGTGCAGCCGCACGAAGTCGTCGTGCGTCAGGAAGCGGCCCGGGTACTGGTGCTGGCGCTGGTAGAAGCCGTGCCGCTCCAGCAGGGCCCGGCGCCGCTCCGCCGTGGCGGTCAGCGGCGCCAGCGCGTAGACCGAATCCGCCGCCGTGGGCGCGTGCGCCTGGAACTCCAGCTCCTTTCGCTCCCCCGCGGCCAGCGTAACCGGCGCGAACAGCATGGCCGCGCCGCCGGCGGGCACCGCGCGCACCCGGTACATCCCCGGCGCGGCGGCGGTCAGGGTGAAGCGCCCCTCGCCGTCCGTCGTCACCTCCGCCGTCCCGGCGCCGCCCACGCCGACCAAGGCCACCCGCGCGCCGGGGAGCGGTGTCTCGCCGTCCTCCGCCAGCAGCGTCCCCTGCACCGTCTGCGCGGCCAGCGGCGGGACGATGCAGAGCGCCGCGGCGAGAAGGAGCGGGCGGGGAGATGCGAGGCGCATGGGAGATTCGAAGGCGGCGGGAGACGGTCACGGAGCCGGCCGGAGTATCGGCGATTGCAGATGAAACGTATGACGCGGCGGAATCGTAACAAGCCTCCGTCGGCCCCCCGGTCTCCATCTCCCGGACACGCCGCCCGAAGACGATGCGAACGCTCCGGCGCGTACCGGCATCCAAGGGGGGGCGGGCGCTCCGAAACTGTTGACGCACCGGCCAGCGGACGCTAACCTGCTCCGTGTGCTAACCTTTTAGCACTCAGAACTCCGGTCCCTCCCCGAAGATGATGCGCATTCCGCACTTCCTCAACCGCGCGCCGCTGGCCGCCCTGGCGGCGGGCGCGCTGGCCGCGGCGCCCGCCCCGGCGCAGGTGACGCCGGCGTCGCACCCCGGCCAGCCCGCCGGGCACACCAGCGGCGGACCCACGCCGCAGGTGGCCGCCGTCCGGCGCACCGACCCCATCTCCATCGACGGAAAGCTGGACGAGCCGGTCTGGACGAGCGCGCCCGCCGCCACCGATTTCCGCCAGCAGGACCCCAACGAGGGGCAGCCCGCCACGCAGCGCACCGAAGTGCGCCTGGCGTACGACGACGAAGCCCTGTACATCGGCGCGCGGATGTACGACTCGCTGGGGGCGGCCGGGGTGCGCACCCGCCTGGCCCGCCGCGACGAGGAGCCCGAGGGCGACTTCATCCAGCTCATCTTCGACACCTACCACGACCACACCGGCCGCACCGTGTTCTGGGTGAACCCGTCGGGCGCCCGGTCCGACGCGGGCCAGGCCTCGCCCTCGGCCGACCCGTCGTGGGACCCGGTGTACAGCGTGGAGACGCGCGTGGACTCGGCCGGGTGGACGGCCGAGTTCCGCATCCCCTTCAGCCAGCTGCGCTTTCCGCGCGACAGCGTGCAGACCTGGGGGATGCAGCTGTGGCGCTTCATCGAGCGCCGCAACGAGATGGACATGTGGTCGTTCTGGGGGAAGAACGAGTCCGGCGGCCCCAGCCGCTTCGGGCACCTGGCGGAGCTGCACGTGCCCCGGCAGCGGCGCTCGGTGGAGCTGCTGCCGTACGCACTGGCGCGGCAGAGCTTCGTGCGCCCCCTCCAGCCGGGAAGCCCGTTCGAGAGCACCCACCAGTCCACCTGGCGCGTGGGCGGCGACGTGAAGGCGCTGCTCACCAGCACGCTCACGCTCGACGCCACCATCAACCCCGACTTCGGGCAGGTGGAGGTGGACCCGGCGGTGGTGAACCTGAGCCAGTACGAGACCTTCTTCGACGAGAAGCGCCCCTTCTTCGTGGAGGGAAGCGGCCTGTTCGGCTTCGGCGACTTCAACTGCCACTTCTGCAGCAACATCTCGTCGATGTCGCCGTTCTACTCGCGGCGCATCGGGCGGTCTCCGCAGGGGTTCGTCTCGCAGCCCGCCGTTTTCACGCACAGCCCCGAGAGCAGCACCATCCTGGGCGCGGCCAAGGTCAGCGGGCGCCTGGGGAACGGCCTCCAGGTGGGGGTGCTGGACGCGGTCACCCGCTCGGAGCGGGCGCTGGCGCAGGACTCGGACGGCGACCAGTTCACCGAGCAGGTGGAGCCGCCCACCAACTACTTCGTGGGGCGGGTGAAGCGGAACCTGCGCGGCGGCAACCTGACGGTGGGCGCCATCGGCACCAGCGTGTACCGCGGCTTCGACAGCGACGCGCTGCGCGACCTGATCCCGCAGCGCGCCGAGGCGCTGGGCGCCGACTGGAACTGGTACTGGAACAACCGCGCCTGGTCGCTGATCGGCAACTTCGTGGTCAGCGAGGCGGGCGGCGACAGCGCGTCGGTGCTGCGGCTGCAGCGCTCGTCGGCGCGCTACTTCCAGCGCCCGGACCGGGGGCAGGGAAGCAACGGCTTGTTCAGCGACCGCTTCGAGCCGGGCGCCACCTCGCTGCGCGGCTTCGGGGGATACACGCGGCTGGCCAAGGACGCGGGCCCCTGGCAGTTCGAGACGGCGGTGGACTACCGCAGCCCCGGCTTCGAGGTGAACGACCTGGGCTTCCTGCCGCGCGCCGACTATGTGTGGATGAACGCCAACCTGCTGCGGGTGTGGAACAAGCCCACGCGCCACTACCGCAGCCTGGTGGCCATCGCGGGCTCGCAGCAGCAGGTGAACTTCGACGGCGACCTGACCGGGCGCGACCTGCACGCCTACCTGGGCGGCCAGTTCCCCAACTACTGGAACGTGAACGGCTTCGTCATCTGGAACAGCGCGCTGAGCGACGACCGGCTCACGCGCGGCGGCCCGGTGGTGCGCACGCCGTCGGACCTCACCGGGTACCTGAACGTGAGCACCGACAGCCGCAAGGCGGTGGTGTTCAGCACCAACCCGTACTACAGCACCAGCACCGACGGCACGCACGCCTGGTCGGCCAACCTGAGCATGCGGGTGAAGCCCGCGTCCAACGTGCAGCTCTCGGTGGGGCCCGCGTACAGCATGAACCAGGTGCGCACGCAGTTCATCACCCGCCTGGAGGACCCCACGGTCACGAACTTCTTCGGCGAGCGCATCGTGTTCTCGGACCTGGAGCAGCACCAGCTGTCCATGAACACGCGCCTCAACTGGACGTTCAGCCCCACGCTCACGCTGGAGGTGTTCGCGCAGCCGCTCGTCGCGAGCGGGAGCTTCAGCCGCTTCAAGGAGTTCGCGGCGCCGCGCTCCATCCGCAAGACGGTGTACGACGACCGGCAGATCTCGCCCATCGTGGACGACGGCGCGACCATCGGCTACACGCTGGACCCGGACCGCAACCCGGCCACGGCCAACTTCACCCTGCCCAACCCGGACTTCAACTTCCGCAGCCTGCGCGGCAACGCGGTGCTGCGCTGGGAGTACCGGCCGGGATCCACGCTCTTCTTCGTGTGGCAGCAGCAGCGCAGCGGGGTGGAGTCGTTCGGCGACTTCCGCTTCGGCCGCGACGCCCCGGGCGTGTTCAACGCCCCGCCCGACAACGTGTTCGTGGTGAAGTTCAGCTACTGGTTCGGCCGCTGAGCTGAACTGCAGGAATCTCACTCGGAGGGACTGGAGGCCGCAGACGAAAACCGCGCTCGCGGTGATTTCTCTGCGGCCGCTGCGTGATCCGGATCCGGAAATCATTCCGCGTCGCACCCGCCCGACGTCATCCTGAGTCGAACACCGCGCTACGCGCGACCACGGAGGATGAAAGGAGATTGGTCGTGAGCACCGGGGCCGCGGAGTGAGCGGATCAGCCTCGCGCAGTTTGCGAGGCTTCCCGTAGTTGTTGCTGCGACTTCAGTCGCCGGTGACCGGCTGCGCGCGGAA